>NZ_JAMYOZ010000018.1:0-127537 GCF_040320095.1 Mesorhizobium sp. M0800 | reverse complement strand
TCCACGCGCGCCCCATACCCCCCCCCCCCCCCCCCCCCAACTTCACCCCCCCCACCCCCCCCCGGCCCGCTACAACCCCCCCGCGGGGGGGGGGGGGGGGGCCCCCCCCCCCCCCCTTCCTACCCCTGCCGGACGCTCACTTTCTCACACACGGGCAAAGCCAATTGGCCGCTTCTGCCGCGTCCTTCTCGCTCGGCGGCTGCTGCCCCGCCGTCCCCACTGCGTGCCAAGATATCGCCCCCGGGCTGCCAACCGCGTTGCCGCTGTCGTCGTTGGACTGACGGCGGGTAGCGGCGCAGCGCCTGGATCGAAGAAGGATCGTTATCGGCAGGACCGCAGTCCAGAGGGGAGAGGCCGGCCAGTGCGGATTTGAGCCGGATTGGTCGAGAGAGAGGGCCGCCCGGTTCATTCCCGTTCCGCTCTCCTCGAGGTTTTCTCCATGCTTGATGTTTCTTCGAAGACTGCCGCTCCGGCAGTGCCGCTTCCGCTTGTCTCATCCCCGGCTGTCGAACCAGCTGCCGCCATCCACAGCGCGGCGCAGTTTCTTCTGCCCCATCTCGAACGCGGTCAGCGCGTCGACGCCTCGAACCTTCGCTCGGCCATGGAAGCTGCCTTCGGTGCCTCCGATGCGTCCGGCGCATGGGACTGGAAATCAGCCTATGACGCTTGCGAAGTCGCGACGGTGCTGTTCCTGCGCAAATACGGAAAGTCGCTTTTCCGCAAAGCCGGTTCTGCGGCCGCCGCACTTCCGATGCTGGGCAAGATTGCCGGCCTGTTCCCAACTCACACGCGCCGCTCCGAAGAGACCGAAGCGCTTCAGCAGTTCAGCACCCCCATTCCGCTCGGTCTGGCGGCCGTGACTGCCGCGGCAATCACCCCTGCCGACCGCGTGCTTGAGCCCTCCGCCGGCACCGGGTTACTTGCTATTTTGGCCGAGATCAGCGGCAGCACGTTGCTGCTCAACGAACTGGCTGAGGCCCGCGCCGGGCTTCTCTCATTGCTCTTTCCGGCTATCCCCGTCACTCGCTTCAACGCAGCGCAGATCGATGATTATCTCGATCCCGGCATTGCACCAAGCGTCGTGCTGATGAACCCGCCGTTCTCGGTTCTGGCCAATGTCTCGGGTCGCGTGTCCGACGCTGCCTATCGTCACGTCGCCTCTGCGCTGGCCCGGCTCGCCGAGGGCGGGCGGCTTGTCGCAATCACTGGCGCAAATTTTTCCCCAGAGCTGCCCATCTGGCGCGAGTCCTTCGTCAGGCTCCAGGAGCGCGGTCGCGTGGTGTTCACCGCCGCGATCGACGGCGCCGTCTACGCCAGGCATGGCACCACCGTCGAGACCCGGCTGACCGTCATCGACAAACTGCCGGCCGACAATCCAGGCACCTTTCCAGCATCAGCCGGCACGGCGCCCGATGTCGCCACACTGATCGCCAGGATTGGCGAGCACGTTCCCGCACGGCTGCCGGTCAGCGCTTCGGCTTTTGCGCCCGCCGTCAAGGCACTGGGGCCCACAGCGCGCACGGTGCGCGGTGATCTCGCCAGATCCGCCGCTTCCTCTCCGGTGCGCAGCCTTGCCGAGCCGGAAGGCGCCGAGCTTGCCTACGAGACTTTGGACTGGAGGCCTGCCGAAAGTAGGCACATCACCGATGGCATCTATGAGGAGTACGGGTTGCAGGCGATCCGCATTCCGGGCGCCCATCCGCATCCGACCAAGCTGGTTCAATCGGCGGCGATGGCATCCGTTGCTCCGCCGAAGCCGAGCTACCGGCCGATTCTTCCTGCCAAGGTTGTCAGCGACGGCCTCTTGTCCGACGCGCAGCTAGAAACAGTCATCTATGCCGGCGAGGCCCATTCGGAGTTCCTCGCCGGTTCCTGGATGGTGGACGAGACCTTGGATCTTGTCTCTGCCGCGCGCGACGATGCTGCGCACGCCGTGCGATTCCGCCGGGGCTTCATGCTCGGCGACGGGACGGGCGCCGGCAAGGGCCGCCAGTCGGCCGGCATCATCCTGGATAGTTGGATGCAGGGCCGCCGCAAGGCGGTGTGGATCTCCAAATCCGACAAGCTGATCGAAGACGCCCAGCGCGACTGGTCTGCTCTCGGCATGGAGCGCCTGCTGGTCACGCCGCTGTCGCGGTTCCCGCAGGGCAAGGCCATCCGCCTCGATCAAGGGGTCCTATTCACCACCTACGCCACGCTGCGCTCCGACGAACGCGGTGAGAAGGTCTCGCGCGTGCGGCAGATCGTCGAATGGTTGGGCACCGACTTCGACGGATTGATCATTTTCGACGAGAGCCATGCCATGCAGAACGCCGCAGGCGGCAAGGGAGAACGCGGCGACGTCGCCGCCTCACAGCAGGGACGCGCTGGGCTCCGCCTCCAAAACGCCCTGCCGAACGCCCGTGTCGTCTACGTCTCGGCGACGGGCGCAACCACCGTCCACAACCTCGCTTACGCGCAGCGTTTGGGCCTATGGGGTGGTGAGGATTTGCCCTTCGCGACCAGGGCCGAATTCGTCGAGACGATCGAGGCCGGCGGCGTTGCCGCCATGGAAGTGCTGGCTCGAGACCTTCGCGCACTTGGTCTCTATACGGCACGATCGCTCTCGTACGATGGTGTCGAATACGAGCTGGTCGAGCACCAGCTTACCCCCGAGCAGACCCGCATCTACGACGCCTATGCGGGAGCGTTCAGCGTCATTCATAACAATCTCGACGCCGCAATGCGGGCCGCCAACGTCACAGGCGAGACCGGGACACTGAACCGTCAGGCAAAGTCGGCTGCACGTTCGGCATTCGAGAGCACGAAACAGCGCTTCTTCGGGCATTTGCTCACCGGCATGAAGACGCCGACCCTGATACGCTCGATCGAGCGCGATCTCCATCAAGGCCATGCCGCCGTCATCCAGATCGTCTCGACCGGCGAGGCACTGATGGAACGGCGCCTCGCGGAAATTCCAACCGAGGAATGGAACGACGTTCGTGTCGACATCACGCCGCGCGAATATGTCCTCTCGTATCTGCAGCATTCCTTCCCCGTGCAACTCTACGAGCCGTTCACCGACAGCGAAGGCAATTTGTCATCACGTCCGGTCTATCGCGACGGCCAGCCCGTCGAGAGCCGCGAAGCGGTCGCCCGCCGCGATCGCCTCATCGAGCAACTCGCTTCACTGGCCCCCGTCCCGGGGGCACTCGATCAGATCGTACAGCGCTTCGGCACCGACCTCGTAGCGGAAGTGACAGGCCGGTCGCGCCGCGTCGTTCGCAAGACCAGCACTCGAGGCATCGATCGCCTTGTCGTCGAAAACCGCGCCGGATCGGCCAATCTCGCCGAGGCACAGGCATTCATGGATGACTGTAAGCGCATATTGGTGTTTTCCGACGCCGGTGGCACTGGCCGCAGCTATCACGCTGATCTCACTGCGAAGAACCGCCGCCTTCGAGTTCACTATCTGCTTGAGCCGGGCTGGAGGGCCGATGCCGCCATCCAGGGCTTGGGGCGCACCAACCGCACGAACCAGGCGCAGCCGCCGCTGTTCCGGCCGGTTGCGACCGATGTGAAGGCTGAGAAGCGCTTTCTCTCGACGATAGCCCGGCGGCTCGACACATTGGGCGCCATTACGCGCGGCCAGCGCCAGACCGGCGGCCAGGGCCTATTTCGCCCTGAGGACAATCTGGAGTCGCACTATGCCCGCGACGCGCTGCGGCAGCTTTACCTGCTGCTGGTTCGCGGCAAGGTGGACGGCTGCTCACTCCAGATGTTCGAGGAAGCGACCGGCCTCACACTGACGGATTCCACCGGCATCAAGGACGAGCTGCCACCGATCACGACCTTCCTCAATCGGCTGCTGGCGCTTACCATCGCACTTCAAACCGTCCTGTTTACAGCCTTCGAACGATTGCTAAATGCGAAAATCGAGGGCGCCATTGCCTCCGGTGCCTACGACATCGGCTTGGAAACACTGCGTGCGGAGAGCTTCGTCGTCACCGAGCGACGCGTCATCCATGTCCATGCCGCCACCGGTGCGGAAACGCGACTGCTGACCATCGCCCAGCGCAAGCGCAATCGACCCGTTTCACTTGCCGATGCCCTTGCCCAGCTTCACGATCCCCGCGCGAAGCTCCTGGTCAACAACCGATCCGGCCGCGCCGCCGTACAGGTGCCAGCGCCCGCGCTGATGCTCGACAATGGCGAGATCGAATGGCGCGTCCGGCTGATCCGGCCGATGGAGCACCATCAGGCCTCATTGAAGATGATGGCGGAGAGCCACTGGGTTGAGGCTGAGCAGGCTGCATTCGCTGACGCCTGGAGTGTCGAGACGGCTGACGTGCCCGAATTCACGGACAGCACTATCCATGTCGTTGCCGGCATGCTGCTGCCGATCTGGAAGCGTCTGCCCAGGGAATTCTCACGTGTGTATCGGCTCCAGACTGACGATGGCGAGCGCATCATCGGTCGTCAGGTCCCGCCAGCATGGATCGCGGGCGCACTGGCAACAAGCTCGCCTTCGATCACAGCCAGTGATGCTTTCGTTGCGCTTCTGGGCGGTCGAACGATCCTCGACCTCGCCGATGGTCTGCAGCTTCGGCGCAGCCGCCTCATGGGCGTCAGCCGAATCGAGCTGACGGGCTTCAACGACACAATGCGTGACCGTCTTTCGGCTTACGGCCTCTTCCGAGAGATCATCTCCTGGAAGCTGCGCATGTTCGTGCCCGCCGACGCATCTGGACCCGCAATTCTGGGCAAGTTGCTGAAGGGCTATCCAGTCCAGCGCATCGACACGCGGGAGGATGCGTGATGGCCCGCCACGATGCGTCAGAACTGGCGCACCGCCTCGGCCAGCAGGCTGAGGCGGTTTGTCGCTACTATCTTTCGAACGGGCATCGCGAGGGCCGCTACTGGCTTGTCGGCGATGTGCAAAACACGCCGGGCCGCTCAATGTTCGTGCGTCTCGTCGGGTCAGCGAACGGAAAAGGAGCCGCCGGCAAGTGGGTCGATGCGGCGACTGGCGAGCATGGCGACCTTCTAGACGTCATCCGCGAAAGCCGCGGCTTCAGCAACTTCAAGGACGTTGCGAATGAAGCAATGACGTTTCTCGGCTTGCCGCATCCCGAACCAGAGCAGATTTCTCCCCGGCCGAAATCGGTAGACACGCCATCCGGATCATCTGAAGCAGCGCGTCGGCTGTTTACGATGTCGCAGCCGATTGCGGGTACGGTCGTAGAGACGTATCTGCGCAACCGCAGTATTACCGCTTTGCACGGGACCGAAAGCCTGCGTTTTCACCCGCGCTGCTACTACCGGCCCGACGAACACGCGCCGACTGAGACCTGGCCGGCGATGATCGCTTCCGTCACCGATCTCGACGGCCATTTGACTGGCGCACATCGCACCTGGCTTGATCCTTCCGGCAGAGGCAAGGCATCGGTCGGTACGCCGAGGCGCGCGATGGGCGATCTTCTCGGTCACGCGGTTCGCTTTGGCCTGCCGGGCGACGTCATGGCGGGCGGCGAAGGCATCGAGACCGTCTTGTCGCTTCGGTGCATCCTGCCCGATATGGCTATGGCAGCGGCACTCTCGGCCGCCCATCTTGCTGCCATGCTGTTCCCCCTCACGCTGAGACGGCTCTACATCGTGCGCGACGCCGATCCAGCCGGTAACGGCGCGCGTGACACCTTGATCGAAAGGGCGAATGCTGCCGGGATCGAGGCGGTCGTGCTCTCGCCGGCACTTGGGGACCTCAACGAAGATCTCTGTACGCTAGGCGTGCATGCCGTTCGAGCAGCAGTCCGTGTTCAGCTCGCCCCGCAGGACATCGCCCGGTTCATGGCAGTGGCGGGATAACTCGGAACGAAACAATCTGTCCGCTGTCGCTTGCATCGCTCGGATGCCTCCGAAGTCGGAGAGAACCGCGCCTGAGGGCCTTCGAGAGGGCGATCGGCCAGCAAACGACCCGGACCCGCAATGTCTTCGGCCGACTATTTTCCGGCGCGCTCCCCAAGGGAGCGCTTTCCATCGCGAAGCAAAATAGCCGGCCTTCACCCTCCTCCGCTGACACTCCGGCCCTTCGCTTCGCTGCGGGTGCAGGTCCGTCCCGTCCGCCGGCTTCCGTCGCCATGAAGGCCGCGAGGGTCGCGGTCCAACCGGCGGAGCATCCAATGAGCGAGCATGACGACTACGAACCACAGCACTCGTCTTCACCCATCGACCACGTCCTCACCGAACTCCAGCTCTATTGCTACCGACCCTTCGCGGATGAGCCTGATCCTCGACCGCTTCCAGAGGGCCACTGCGTCCCCGGCGCGATCGCCGACATCTTCGACGCTCTCATCGTGGCACTGCAAGACACTCGCCTCGAGCCCGATCTCGACGATCTTCTGTGGTCGACCGTCAACATCTTTCACCGCGCCGCAGATCGGATCGAGCGCGAACTCGATCACAACGAGCAGGCGCAACGCCGCAGCCAGCGTGAGCAGGACGGCAGCGAAGTGAAATCCGTCGAGCTGGAACGCCTGACGGCCGAAGGGCAGACGCTGATCGAACGCCAAAGCGCCTTCGAACTGATGCGTGATCAGGCCGCGGATCACTACGAGCGCCACACCGGATCGAGTTGGCGACCGCGCAGCGGATCGATGGTCAACCACCGCAACCTGACCTCTGCGCTGATCGACAGCCGCGACTTTCTCAGCGCCAAGAAACGCGCCTCGCAGGAAGTCGTTCTGCCACCTGGCCCGAAAATCGCCTTCGCCGCTGGGCTCGACTTCAATGACCACCAGCTGATCTGGGCCAAGCTCGACCAGGTCCACGCCAGGCATCCCGACATGGTCTTGATGCACGGGAAATCGCCGAAGGGTGGCGAAAAGATCGCCTCCTGTTGGGCAGACCACCGCAAGGTACCCCAAATCGGCTTTGCCCCTGATTGGACAAAGCATGCCAAAGCCGCCCCGTTCAAGCGCAATGACGCAATGCTGGAGGTACTGCCGATAGGCGTCATCGTCTTTCCCGGGACCGGAATTCAGGACAATCTTGCAGACAAGGCAAAGAAGCTCGGCATCCCAGTCCTCGACTTCCGCCCCAAGGGAGGCGGCGCGTAAGCGCTGCCCGCCCCTACCCTTTTTTCGATTGTACGATACGGCCGCGATCGGGCAGCGCGTACTGTATTTGCAGCTCGCTGGAGTGCTTGGCCCGGGATGCCGGATCTCAGGCTCCCAGCGCCGCCCGTCTTTTTGCGATACTCAAGTCCGCGCCCTAGCAAAGGCGCGCGACGCCGTCACGCTTGCCGTCAACGTTTCAGCTGCGTCGCAGCTGGCATCACAGCTGCGAATAACGACGCCTGTTTAACCGAACAGGGCCTGGATCTGGGCGAACTCACCGAACAACCGGCGTGGGCAGGATGCTTTTTTCGGCCGTCGCATTGTTAGCGTCGTCGCTGACTCGGCATCGCGCGACGCACAGTTCGAATCCACCACGGCGTGCCGTCTCGTTCCAAAGATAGCACATATCCGGTGGTGCACGTCAGCCGTGACTTGAACCATCACGTGCGTGTCTTATGCGCGTTGCTGACAACAGCTTGCGACTTCGCGATGCCTGTACAGAGGAGCATCGACGCCGGTGATCGTCGTAGCCGGGATTTCGCCAGCGACGGTATCGCCAGGTTCTCCGTTGATGTCTCTATCTGGTGGGCCGCTCCAAACGGCCTCTTTAATGGGCTGATCTGGCCGAAGGTCGGCTGCGCCTCGATCGCCTAAGCCGCAATGGCGCCGATCGACTTTCTTCCCCTGCCGGCTGCGCCGTCATTCCTCGCCAAACAACAAAGTCGCTTGGCTGCCATCCTCCGCTGGCGCTGCGGTCGCAAGCGATGCGGCGTCGATCGCCTCCGGCCCGCCGATCGCCATCGAGATCCTATGAGTAATGGCTACGACCTGCTCTGATGCAGCAGGCATTGTTGGCCGTTGCGGAAAGGAGCAGGAGATGACGCAGGACGGTATTCAAGAAAATGCGGTGCACAAAGAACTTGATTCGATCTTCATATCAGTGGAGTTGAGCAAGAAGACCTGGCTGGTCACCTCGATCTCGCCGGGAGCTGGCGAGAAGCTATCGCGTCATACCATCCCCGGCGGGGATATTGCCGGGCTTCTTGGCCGCCTCGCTCAGTTGAAGCAAAAGGCTCGTAGCCGAACCGGCCGCGACTATCCGTTCGTCATCATTCAAGAGGCCGGCCTTGACGGCTTCTGGGTCCACCGGGTTCTGGAAGCAGAAGGCCACGACACTCATGTCGTTGACGCAGCATCCATAGCAACGTCTCGGCGCAAGCGGCGGGTGAAGACGGATAGGCTCGACGGCGAGACCCTTATCCGGGCGCTGCTGGCGTTCAAGCGTGGCGAACCGCGAGTCTGCTCCATGCTACGCGTGCCGACCCCTGATGAGGAGGATCGCCGCCGCATCGTCCGGGAGCGCAAGGTATTGATGGAAGAACGCATCCGGCACAGCAACCGGATCAAGGGTCTTCTCTTCTCACAGGGCATCACCGGCTACGATCCTCTACGGCGTGATCGTCGCGATCGGCTGGAGACACTTCGCACAGGCGATGGACGGGATCTGCCCGCAAATATGAAGCGCCAGGTTCTGCGTGAGGTCGACCGAATGGAAATGCTGCTCGATAAGATCAAGGCAGTCGAGGCGGAACGGGACGCCATGCTCGCCGAAGAACGCCAATCGGCGCGTGAAGTGGTTATGCTGTCGAAAGTCGTCGGTATCGGACCAGAGTTTGCGGCCGTGCTGTGGGGAGAGGGCTTGTTTCGGTGCTTCGACAATCGCCGGCAGCTGGCGGCCTATGCCGGCCTTGCGCCGACGCCATGGCAAAGCGGGTCGATCGACCGGGAACAGGGGATCGGAAAGTCCGGAAACCCACGCTTGCGATCGACGCTGCTGGAAATGGCGTGGCTCTGGTTGCGGCACCAGCCCGCCTCGGCGCTCAGCCGCTGGTTCAACGAGCGAGTTGCCCAGAATGGCGGATGCTTCAAGAAGGTGATGATTACCGCGCTGGCCCGCAAGCTGATCGTGGCTTTGTGGAAATACGTCCGCGCCGGCGTGGTGATCGAAGGAGCGTTTGTAAGACCATGACGATCTGACCGCATTCCAGTTCGGCCAGGGCCTGATCAGCCCCGCCGGAACCAGGTGGACGACCGCATTGCGGCATGGCTTTGAACGCCGTCATCGAGACTGGTCTCGTCCTCCTGAGCCCTTGCCGCCGCAGGCGGGATTATGGTGCAGCCGCTCGAGCGGCGACCGGATGTGAGGTTGATACGTGCAAACGCGCGGATCAGGAAACGGGCTCAGACCTCAGGTTCATGTGGCGGTAGGGATCGCGCTGCTTGTGCCGATGCATGGCTGAAGGGCCAATGGCCAGCATCGTTCTCGTGGGACTGATGCTGGAAGCCGCCCTGTGCGGCCTCTCTACTGGCTGGTCTGGCGCCGGTCGGACCTCTGCCTGCAACGGCTTCGCCGACCTTCTTCCACTGCGGCTTTGCCGCATTCCTCGCGGGACAACAAGCTCGGCTGCCGCCGTCCTCCACTAATGTTGCGGCCCCACAGGATGCAGTCGGCCCGATCGTCGCCTCACGACCGCTATCGAGGCCGCACAGGGCGGCTTCGGCAACCAGTCAGGAGAACGACAATGGCTACCATCGGCAACTTCCAGCAATCGGATAACAACGAGTTCAGCGGCGAGATCGTCACCCTCTCCCTCCAGGCCAAGAAGGTCCGTATCGTCCCCGATACGCGCGCCAGCGGCGAAAACGCTCCCAGCCACCGGGTCTTCGTCGGCCGCATCGAAATCGGGGCCGCCTGGTCCAAGCAGTCCAACGAGGGTCGCAGCTACCTGGGTCTCAAGCTCGACGACCCGAGCTTCACCGCTCCGATCTACGCCAACCTCGTCGAGGGCGAGGACGGCCAGGGCTACAGCCTCATCTGGTCACGTCCGAACCGCCGCAACGGCGACTGAGCACCCTTGCCAGGACGCCTCGCACCCAACGGGGCGTCCTCCAGAAACGACCACTCAGCAGCTCAGAGCCACAGCTTGACGAGCGGCCCCTCATGTGAGGCCGCAATGGTGCGGGCTCGAAACAGAGTTCAAGGAGAAAACTCATGGCGATAATCGGAATCTTCAAGAGGACCGGCAACAACGAGTTCACCGGCGAAATCGTCACTCTCTCGCTCCAGACCAAGAACGTCCGCGTCGTGCCCGAGACCAACCGCTCTGGCGACAGCGCCCCCAGCCACCGTGTCTTCGTCGGGCGGGTCGAGATCGGCGCCGCATGGTCCAAGCGCTCCAATGAGGGCCGCGACTATCTCGGCGTGAAGCTGGACGATCCGAGCTTCACTGCTCCGATCTACGCCAACCTCTTCAACGATGAGGAAGGCGAAGGCTACAGCCTCATCTGGTCGCGCCCCAACGGCCGCCGCAACGCGGAGTAAGGCCCCGACCAAGGCTCCGCCCGGACGAACAGGGCGGGGCCGTCCTCCTTTTCACGACAAGATGAGCGCAGTCGCTGCGCAACGAGCTCCGTCGGACTTTGGGGCGACTACCTGTCGTGTTCGCGACTGGAGACTTCATTCCTGCATGTCGCCTCGCCGATAATCGAAAATTCGCGGTGTTTCCCGCGTCAACTCACGGTGCCGATTTTCTGATCAACTCGCATGGGTCCACATTCAGCGCAGTTGCGATCCTCCCAAGAACACTGATGCTGGCCGAGACCCGAGCGCGCTCGATCGATCCGACGTAACGCATGCTCAGTCCAGAGCGGGCGGCCAGTTCCTCCTGCGTCACGTTCTGGTCATGGCGCAGACGACGCATGTTGGCCGCCATGATCTCCTTGAGATTCATGACGGATTAGGGACCAGAAAGGGAACTATCGTTCTAGGAATGATCGTTCCTATTCGCTATGATTGGTGCTCGATCTAAAGGACGGCTCCTTCGAGATCGCGATCGAAATATGAACGGTCAAATACAATGCTTAAACCGCTGCTCGATCCTGATGTCGCCGACATTGCGCCGGATGCCCCGGTCCTGACCGGCTATGACGAGGAGCGTCTGCTCACCTACATTCGCCTGCTTGACGCGGCAGCGGAAGATGCCGATTGGCGAAAGGTGGCCAGGATCGTCTTGCATATAGACCCGGAGCAGGAGCCGGAACGAGCGTTCCGGTCCTGGCAGACCCATCTTGCCCGCGCGCGATGGATGACGACCAGCGGCTACCGATATCTTCTCGCTGGCGGCGCTCCGCACTGACGCGGCCGGCGCTCCATTTTGCTGAATCGGCATAATGGTTTGCCGACTCTCAAACTATCCAACTTCCTTATGCCCCTGAATGTTGACGCCGACGCCTCACATCCGGGTACGCGGAGAGGACAGGAACAGTGCAAGGCGATTGGACCGATCCGGCGGCGTATTCACACATGTGCAGCTACCAGGCTACGGAGTTCGCTGCCGAGTATCTGATCCGGAATGACGAATTCGTGGCAGAGTGCAGCCAGCTTGCATCGCAATTCGCTGGTTCTGGAGAACCTGCCGGTCAGCCCGATCTCGCCGCCCGTTGGGGCGCGCGATTTCAAAACTGCCGGTGCCGGACTTCCGAAAGCTGACAATATCATCTGGACAGAACAGGCCTCGCCGCGCGTGCTCAGGGTCATGCGGGTATCTGCATCCCATCAGACAGTTCGACCTTCCAGCCTTGGCGGAGCCAGCGTTTGGCCGCAGGACGAAGGCCTTCACATTATTTGGTCTACCTTAATTGGGAAAAGTTATCTCGTCGCTGACGACCGCGCCGGTGAATTCAACGCTATCCTTCTGCCGCTCGACGCTGCATTCGAGACGCGGCTCGATGCAGCGCGCCGGTTCTGGCGCGCACTGAACGGCCGGGCAGCCAGTCCATCTTACGGCGCGCTGCCGCAACAGACCAAGACCAGGCATATCCTCAATTTACGCGCACATGATGGTCACCGCACGGGTGCAACCTATCGTCAGCTCGCGGAGGTGCTGTTTTCGCAGGAGCCGATTGTGCCGCGAGATTGGCGTGATCATCATCTCCGCCACAAGGTCCGAGCTATCTTACGCCGTGCAGCTTTTTTAGTCGCCGGCGGCTATCGCGATCTTCTCTTCTACCCCCACAACCGCAGCGAAAAGTCCGGCCGCCGAAGTCCTTCTTCGGGGTAGCAAAAACGCGCCCCCCAATCTTTGCCCTCCCTCGCCTTTCCTGATTTCGATCATGGTCCACTTCGCGCGTCCCGGCAGGCCAGGACGACAGCAGAACCGAATGGAGATCGAGCGATGTCGAAGGGTCCCGCGGACGCGCCCCAAAAGTATTTGCGCACGAAGGAGGCAGCACCCATCGTCGGGCTCTGCGCCCGCACACTCGAAAAGCACCGGACGTACGGCACCGGCCCAAAATACCGAAAGGTCGGCGGGCGCGTTCTCTACGACATCAACGACCTGCACGCCTGGATAGAGCTGGGGGCACGCACCTCCACCAGCGATGTCAACGCGACCTATGTTCCGCCGGCAAAACCCCATGCAGCCCGCGCGCCCGCCTATGTCGGCAGACGCGACCGCAGCTCCTGATCTGTGGCGCACCGAAAATGCAGTATCGCGAGACCGTTCAGCAGCAATTTGCGCTGCCTCATGTCCCCTCATCCGGCTTCCCTCCACGCGGCACGGAGGACGTCGTGGCGCGGCAGCTCGTCTTATTGGTGAAATCCCGCCGCCTGACACCGATCCACTCTCATGCGCGCGAAGAATCGACCTGCGTTGAGGCGGCAAGTGTGCACGGCATGGCAACGATTTGGAACGCTGCCATCCTGGTCTGGGCTTTGTCGCAAAACATCCACGCGCAAGCCAGGAGATTGCAACCGCGCCGCCTGGTAGCGGCGAAACAGCAGCAAACCCTGACCTTCAGGTCGCCGCGTCAACGGCGGCACGTCCACAGCCGGATAGCCGCACGCGAGCAGCCGAGTCCATACACGGGCAAGCGTCTTAAAGCTTGCCTGCTGCGCCCCGGGATCGAGTCATGAGCAAACGCACAAAGATCATCGCCACCATGGTTGGCGGCGCAGTGCTCGCCGCGGCGCCGGCATGGATTAGCCATCCGCCGATATCCATCTGGAACGCATCGGCGAGCATCCCCGTCGGGCTCTATCGCGTCCAGCCGGCCGACAAAATCGGTATTGCCAATATCGCCGTCATCATGCCGCCCGAGCCATTGGCGGCCTTCATGGCAAGACGCGGGTATCTGCCGAAAAATGTGCCGCTCCTGAAGCGTATTTTGGCACTCGGGGGCGCAACCGTCTGTCGCCAAGGCACAACGATCATCGTCAACGGCAAGACGTATGGACATGCGCGCGAGCGTGACAGTCGCGGTCGACCCCTGCCCATCTGGCAGGGCTGCCGCGACATTGCCGAGGCCGACGTCTTCCTTATGAACCCGGGTGCAACCGACAGTTTTGACAGCCGCTATTTCGGCCCGCTCCCGCTCTCATCGATAGTTGGCCGCGCGGTTCCCGTCTGGACCACGGAGCGCACCACTCCGGTGCTGGGATATCACCAACGATCCCCTCGCTAGCGAGCCGTGACGGCTCGGCTCGACGCGCACTAACACTCAGAAAGGAGCACTGCAATGACCCAGATCGGAACCTTCACGCGCAATGATGACGGCTTCTTCGGCAATCTCTCCACGCTAACAATCGAGGCGAAGATTGCCATCCTGCCTGCCGAGAAATCCAAAACCGAAAACGCGCCCGACCATCTGATCTATTGCGAAGGGATGGCGGTCGGTGCGGCTTGGGACCGCGCCGGAGACAAGGCTGGGGATTACCTCTCCGTCTCAATTGACGACCCGTCCTTTACGCAGCCGATCCGCGCCAAGCTGTTTCGGTCCGATGCAGAGAACAGCGTCTGGAGCCTGCACTGGAACCGATCATCGAAGCGCGACGGGCGAGGCTGAACAGATGCTTCTGGAGCCCTTCGACGAATCTTTCTCGCCAACCCTTTTGATCCATTGCGCGCCGGTCAAACCCTTCGATCCGACCGCCCGCGAGGCAGCCCAGAGGGGGCCGGACACTTGCTTGTGGCTGCGGACGCCGATTTCATCACAGTTTTGGCAAAGCCGGTTCGATCGGCGAGCCCCTGCCCTTAACGGAAGCGAACACCGGCGCAGGCTGGCAGCGCATCGGTTCTGCGATCTGCGGGATGCAGCCCACAGAGGCATGACGACGTTTGCCGCATGTGTCATGCTCGGCTTCGTGGCGCCCGAAACTGGTGCAGCGGCTTCCTCTGCTGGTGAACGGCCGGCGCACTCCGAGTCGACGATCTTGTCGGCTGGCCCGTGGTCGCGGCATATCCGGGAAGCGTCAAAACGCTTCGCCATTCCAGAGCGGTTGCTGCGCGGCGTAATGCATGTTGAGAGCGTCGGCGATGTTCGTGCGCTTTCAAGCAAGGGCGCAATGGGCTTGATGCAGATCATGCCGGCGACGTGGGAAGAACTGCGCATCAAATACCGTCTCGGTGACGATCCCTATCAACCGCGTGACAACATTCTTGCAGGTGCAGCATATCTTCGCGAAATGCTCGACAGCTTCGGGCGCAGCGGCTTTCTTGCCGCTTACAATGCCGGTCCTGGTCGGTACACGGAACATCTCTTAACCGGCCGTCCGCTGCCACGCGAGACGGTCGACTACGTCAGGAAACTCGCGCCGCTGCTCGATGGTGCAGTTCTCAGTCCGCGGCGCGCGCGGCAAGGAAGGGGCAGAGCCAGCTCGCTCCGTGCAACGATCTTTGCGCATCCCCATGACATTCGGAACGCCACTGCATCGGATGGCAATGGTTATGGCGAGACGATCTTTGCGGCGATTCATTCGTCCGCAATGCGGTCGCCAATGGGCAATCCTGTTGCGGACCTGACCGCGATCGAGCCACGGCCGGGTGAAACCGATTTCCAATCGAACCACGCTGTTTCCGGCCTATTCGCTCAGCCCTCTTTAGCCATATCGCGATGATCGCCACGTTCCTCCTCAATTGCATTCCGGCCTGTTCCGTCGAGGAAATTGCGGCGGAAGGGTTGGCTGTGGATGAGAACAGAGAGATTGGCAGGATAAAGGGCCGCGAGGTGCGGCTCGGTTCGGCCGATTGTTTTCCTTACGATTTTCGTCTCATTTCGCAATGTGCTGGCACAATCAGCGATGTGCGCTATTCCCAATTTTTCAGTCTTTCAATGGAAACCGCACCTCGTGGCCGTCTAGCATGAAGCGTGACGATAGCTTTCGCGTCCGCCCCGGTCGCATCCGCTCCCGCGCCGGCCAGCGCGCACGACCCTTCATCTTCCAGGCTCTTGCGGCCACACAGCGCGCCGGCGGGCACCTTACACGCGAGGGTCGGATCACCTCCCCGCGAGCTTCAACGTTTGGCCGCGGCAGGTCAGCGAGCATCCGCGCCAGTCGCCTCATCTCTGACAGCTCACGCGGCGCCGTCGTCAAGACCCGTGTGGTACGGCAGTTCAGAGGGTCTGCGCCACTCGCCACCCATCTCAAATATCTTCGCCGCGAAGGTGTTACACGTGATGGTGAGAAGGCGAGGATGTTCGGTCCCGACACCAAAGATGCAGATCATGACGCCTTCTGCGACCGCTGCAAGGATGATCGGCATCACTTCCGTTTCATCGTTTCGCCGGAGGATGCAATGGAGCTCGGCGACCTCAAGAACTTCGCTTGTGACCTGATGGTCGACATGGAGCGCGACCTCGGCACGAGGCTCGACTGGATAGCCGTCGATCACTGGAACACCGAACATCCGCACGTTCACATCCTCGTTCGCGGCGTTGCCGACGATGGCGAGAGCCTTGTCATCTCGCGCGACTACATCCGCCAGGGCATGCGCGATCGGGCGAGCGACATTCTCACCCAGACGCTTGGGCTCCGCACGGACCTCGACATCCGCCAGGCCATCGAGCACCAGGTCGACACTTAGCGCTGGACGCAGCTCGATCGCCAGCTTGTTCGTGACGCCGACCGTCATGGTATCATTGATCTCGCGCCACACCCTGATCGCCGGCCCGACGAGTTCCTGGGGCTCAAAGTCGGCCGGCTGCGGCAACTGGAAAGCCTGGGCCTCGCGAACGAGATCCGTCCCGGCCAGTGGATGGTGGTCGAAGAGGCCGAGGCCACTTTGCGCGCCCTCGGTGAACGCGGCGACATCATCAAGCGCATGCACCGCAGCCTCACTGTGCATGGGCTAGAAAAAGGGACGGCCGACTATGTGCTGGCCGCCGAAAAGATTGATGCGCCCGTGATCGGCCGACTGCTCGAACGCGGCCTTGATGACGAACGGCGCGGCGCGGCCTATGCCATCGTCGATGGCATTGATGGACGCACGCACCACATTCGCTTCCATGACCCTGATGCGGCCGGAGACTCCGACCCGGGCTCGGTCGTGGAGTTGTGCCGCGATGCGAGTGCAAATGGCGATGGCCGGGTCACGCTCGCGGTCCGCTCCGACCTCTCAATCGAACAGCAGGTCCATGCTTCCGGCGCGACTTGGCTCGATCGCCAACTCGTTGCACGCGAGCTTGCCGAATTCGGTGACGGCGGCTTTGGCAGGGACGTAAGACAGGCACTGCAAGATCGGGTCGACCACCTTGTCAGCCGCGATCTGGCCAGGCGCGAGGGACAGCGCGTCATTCTTGTGCGCAATCTGATCGATACTCTACACGATCATGAGGTGGAATCGCTCGGTGCCCGCCTCGCCGCCGAGACGGGCCTCTCATTCACGAAGGCTGCCAACGGCGATCATGTGGCTGGGATTTACCGGCGGCGTTTCTCGCTGGCTTCAGGCCGGCTCGCGATGATCGACAATGCGCTCGAATTCAAGCTCGTGCCCTGGTCGCCGTCGCTCGAAAAGCGATTGGGTAATCAAGTCATCGGGGTCGTGTGCTCGGATACGGGGGGCGTGGATTGGAACCTGGGAAAGAAGCGCGGCATCGGGCTATGAAGGTTACAGGCGTATGCTCTATCCTGATGCTGGGAAGCCAGCACGGTCGCACATTCTATTTGTACCCGCACAGTGAAGCGCCGATTGCCTCGCAAAATAGGGACTTTGCGCATCCTCGATTCAGTCTGGCGCCCGCGATCGCGGCACTGGCGCTGTTTGCCTTCGTCTATCATTGGAACAGCTATCTGTGGCCGCTGACAGTTTTGCAGGGCAATGCAGAGGATTATCCGATCGTCATTAGCCTCAGCCGCCTGCTCAGCTACAACAGAGGCGCTCTCAACACGGGACTGGTGATGGCCGGCGCGACGCTTGCCGTGCTCCCGCCACTAGTGCTCTTCGTCTTCCTGCAGCGCTTCTTTGTGGATTCGATCGTCGGCTCGGCGATCAAGGGATAATGGACCAGCGCGGCGCTCTGTGCTAAGGTGTACACAGATCAACACAGGACACCGCTATGGCCGCTAGCACCACTATGACAATTCGCGTCAGTCCCGATGTAAAGGAAAAGCTCGACCGGATCGCAACCGACACCCGGCGTAGCAAGTCGTTCCTCGCAGGTGAAGCCGTCGCAGCGTATGTCGATCGCGAGCTTGAAATCATTGAAGGTATCAAGCGCGGCCTTGCTGATGTCGAAGCTGGGCGCATCGTGTCTCATGATAAGGCTATGGCAGAAATTTATGCCGCGATTGATGCCGGCACGGGCCGCAAGGTGTGACGCGAGCCGTTCAGTGGTCTCGCGGTGCGCTGGACGACATCAAAGAACAGATCGCCTATATCTCGCAGGATAATCCGCGCGCTGCGCGCCTGGTAGCAGACCGGATTCTGGACGCAGGGGCCGCGCTTGGGGAAATGGCAACCGGGCGACCCGGCCGTGTATCCGGCAGCTATGAAAAGCCTTTGAGTCGCCTGCCCTACATCATCGCTTATGCCGTGACCGCCAAGGGCGGCCGGGAAAGCATTTCAATTTTGCGGGTGATCCACGCAGCGCGCGATTGGCAGGACGAGGAATGGCCGAACTGAGCGAAATCTCGCGACGAAGGGGCTTTAATCGCGAGCGGATTTGCTGCCAACGATTTTGACAGCAAGCTGCCGGGTATTGCTCCCGAGTTTAACCGGAGACCTGGGTGGGAGCACATACGTCGAGCACGTTCTGAGTTTCGTCCGTTCGCAATGAGTTATGGCTACTAACGATCTGGCAAAACCACGATTCAGTCCGCGGTCAGCACGACCTTGACACTCTGTGAACGGTCGGCGGCAAGACGGAACGCGTCTGGGGCGGAGGAAAGCGTGCGCTCCGCCGTCACGAGCTTGAGGACGTCCACTTCCCCCGACACGATGAGATCGACCGCCCGGCCGAACTCCGTGCCGAAGCGGAATGTGCCTTTGAGGTCGATCTCCTTGGCCATCACTGCATTGGCAGGCAGCGGGATCTGGCCACCGGGAAGATTGCCGACCTGGACCACCGTGCCGCCACGCCGGACGCTTGCGATTGCTGCGGCAAGGCCGGCCGCGCTGCCAGAAATCTCGAACGCCACATCAAGCGAACCGCCGGCAGCAAGCCCCTGGAGCTCGGCGTCGCCGCCGGAAAGGTCGATCGTCCTGTCGGCGCCCAACCTGCGGGCGAAGGCGAGCGGCGCGGCGGCGATGTCGGCGACGGTCAGTTCACCGCAGCCGGCAAGCCTGGCCGCGAGCATGGTCAAGAGACCGATGGGGCCGGCACCGAACAGGATGACGTTGCGGCCCCTGATGTCGTCGCCCGCCCGCGCGACGGCGTGCAGGCTCACCGCTAGCGGCTCGGCAAGTGCGGCCGCCTGGTAGGCCACATCGGATGGAACCTTGAAACATTGCGCGGGCGTGGCGTCGAACAGACTGACGAAGCCGCCCTGCATATGCGGTGTCTTCGATGCCGAGCCCATGAAGTAGATGTTTTCGCAGAGATTGGCCCGCCCCTCCAGGCATCGCGCGCAATGCCCGCACCAGCGCGACGGATTGACCGCGACATGGTCGCCGACGCCCAGGCCGGGCGCGGCGCCGTTGATCTCGACGATTTCGCCCGAGATCTCGTGGCCGAGGACAAGCGGCGAGGTGACGACGAAGTCACCGGTACGGGCATGGCGGAAATAATGCAGGTCGGAGCCGCAGATGCCTCCCGCCCCGAAGCGCACCCGCACCATGCCTGGTGCCAGCGGTCCCAGCGGACGCTCCACGACGCGCAGGTCCTGCGGGCCGAACAGCGTCGCCGCAATCACCTGGCCGCTCACCGGATCAGTCCCATCTCGGTCGGCAGCCAAAGCGTAATGGCGGGTATGAAGGTGATCAGAAGCAGCGCCACGATAAGCGGCACCAGCCACGGCAGGATCGCCATGGTGGTGCGCTCAACCGAGAGCTTGGCGACGCGCGACAGCACAAAGAGCACCATGCCGAGCGGCGGGTGCAAAAGCCCGATCATCAGGTTGAGCGTCATGATCAGCCCGAAATGCACCGGGTTGATGCCGTAGACGGCGGCGACCGGCAGCAGGATCGGCACCAGAATCGTGATCGCCGCGATCGTATCGAGGAAGCAGCCGACCACCAGCATCAGGATGTTGACCAGGATCAGGAAGACCCATTTGTTTTCGGTGAGCGCGAAGATGAAGTTCGAAAACAGCTGTGCTGCCTGGCTGACGGTGAGCAGCCAGGCGAAGATCGATGCGGCGGTGACGATGAACAGCACCGACGCGGTCGTTTCGATCGTATCGAAGCTGGCCTTGGCAAGCAAACGCAGCGTCATCGTGCGGTAGCGCACCAGCCCGAGGAAAAGCGACCAGATCACGGCCGCCATCGCCGCCTCGGTCGGCGTGAACCAGCCCATCGTCATGCCGCCGATCAGGATGACCGGCGTCATCAGCGCCATGACCGCGGAGAAATCGAAATACCAGTCCGCCACGATCAGCACCAGCAGCGCTATGCCGACCGCGATATTGATCGACAGGCCAAGCTGCACCAGCACATAGCAGCCAATCGGAAAGGCAGCCACCACCAGCACCTCGCCCGCCGCTTCGGCCAGCCGCCGAAGCTCGAAGGATGTGTCGGAGCCCCAGCCGCGCCTGTAGGCGAAGATGGCGACCGTGATCATCATCAGCACGGTCATGACCACGCCGGGCAGGATGCCGGCCATGAACAGCGCGCCAATAGAGACATTGGCCATCATGCCGTAGATGACGAAGGGCAGCGAAGGCGGGAAGATCGGTCCGAGCGTGGCTGAAGCGGCGGTAACCCCGACCGCGGCGTCGATAGGATAGCCGTGATCCTTCATCGCCTTGATCTCGATTGTGCCGATGCCAGCGGCGTCGGCGAGCGCGGTGCCCGACATGCCGGAAAAGATCACCGATCCGATGATGTTGACCTGCGCCAGGCCGCCTTTCATCCAGCCGACCAGGGCAAGGGCGAAGGAATAGATGCGCCCGGTGACGCCGGCGATGTTCATGAGGTTGCCGGCCAGGATGAAGAAGGGCACGGCGAGCAGCGGAAAGCTCTCCACCCCGGCGATCATGCGCTGGGCTGCGATGATATCGGGCGCGACGCCGTAGATGACGAGGTAAAGGATCGAGGCGGCCGCCATCGAAACAGCGACCGGCACGCCGATGAGCATCAGGACAAGAAAGCCCCCGACCAGAAGCAGCATCGCTCAGACCCCCGCCGTCTCGAACGCACCGGGACGCTCGAGTACCGAATAGCCGCGCCGGTAATTGCCGATGAAGACCTGGATCGAGCGCAGAAGCATCAGCACGAACCCGGCCAGTACGGCGTAGAAGAACCAGCGGCGCGGCAGGTTGACGGTGACCATGCGCTCATGCGCCACGATCGTGACGTAGCGCCACATCAGCCACGATCCGTAGGCGAAGAATGCGATGCGGATAACATCGACGGCGAGCGCCAGCCAGCGGCCGACGCGCTCCGGCAGATAGTGGTAAAGCACGTCGACATGGATATGACGCGAAAGGCGCACGCACATGGCGGCGCCCAGAAAAACGACGACGACGAGCGCGTTGATGGCGATCTCCTCGGTCCAGGCAAGGCTGTTGTTCAGCGCATAACGGGTGAAGAACTGTAGGAAGACACACACGACCATGCCCCAGAATACGGCAAGCGTGATCCAGTCCTCGATGCCGTGGTCCGACAGGTCGACGTGTACCGGCACCTCCTCGAAGGCGTGCGCAATCTCTTCGACGGTGATCTCGGTATGGTGTTCCTCGGCCATTGGCGCGGGCTCCCGAAGCTGGTGGGTCGTCAAGGATTGAAAGGGCCGTCCGGCGCAATTTGGAGCCGGACGGGAGGGCAGGTTAAAGCGGCGAATCCGATTGCCGCCCTATCCTCTTTATTGAGCATCCGATTTACCGGTGCCCTACTTGATGGCGCGGATCGCTTCCCAATCGGCCTTGTTGTAGCCGAACTCCTCGAAGGTGACCTTCTCCAGCACATTCTTCTCGAAGTCGGCACGGTCGACATCGGTTACGCTGATGCCGCGGTCCTTGAATACCTGCACCAGTTCCTTTTCGCGGGCGACGATCTTTGCCGTGGCGCGGGCGGCAGCCTCCTGCATCACCTCGGTGAAGATCTTCTTGTCCTCATCGGAAAGCGAGGCCCAGCGCGACGCCGATATGATGGTGTTTAGATGATCGACGATATGGCCAGTGAGCACGATGTTCTTCTGCACCTCGTAGAATTTCTTCGCCTCGATGGTGGTCAGCGGGTTCTCCTGGGCCTCCACCGTGCCGTTCTGCAGGGCCAGATAGACCTCGGCGAAGGCAATCGGCGCCGTGTTGGCGCCGCAGGCACGCGGCATGGCCAGATAGGCCGGCACGTCGGGAACGCGCATCTTCAGGCCCTGCATGTCGGAGCACTTGGCGATCGGCCGATTCGAGGTGGTCTGCCGCGTGCCGTAATAGGTGGTGGCGGCGATGTGATTGCCGGTCTTGTCCTCATAGCCCTTGGTCAGGGCCTTGTAGACGTCGCTCTTGGTGTATTTCAGCAGATGGTCGGCATCGCGGAAAGTGTATGGGAAATAGGTGACGCCGATCGGTGGATATTCGCGCGCCGCGAAGCTCGATCCTGAAATGATGATGTCGACGGTGCCGAGCATCAGGCCTTGGTTGATGTCCGCTTCCTTGCCAAGCTGCGAGGCCGGATAGACGTCGATGGCGTAGCGGCCCTGGGTGCGCTTCTTGATTTCGTCGGCCGCCCACACGGATTCGGTGTGGAAGGGCTCCGTCGTCTCGTAGACATGTGCCCATTTCAGGACCGTTTCCGCCGAGGCCGACGCCATGGGTATGGCAATTGCGGCGATCGCACCGAGCAGAACTGCGTATTTTCTCAGCATCTAATTCCTCCCTGGTTGAACTTGACGGCCGGATCTCCCCCCGGCCAACTGCTATCCCGCAACCTCCTTGGCTGCGGCTCTCTCATCGAAATTGCGTGAGAATCTGATTTGCGACTGGCGCAGATGCTGCTGCATGGCGGCCTTGGCCCGCTCGGGGTCGCGCGCGGCAATTGCATCGCGCACGGCACGATGTTCCTTTGCCGCGACCTGCCAGGAATCGCTGGTCTCGAAATAGATCGACAGGCGTTCGAAGTACGGGTTCATGCGCTGGTCGAAAAGCTCGCCGATGAAGCGCACCAGCACCGCGTTCTCGAGAACGCCCGCGACTGCAGTATGGAATTCCCGGTCGAGCGCAATGGTCATCTTGTTGGGGTGACGCATGGCCTCCATCCGGCGCAGCACGTCGTCGAGCCGTTCGATATCTGCAGGCCGGACATGGAGGGCCGCTTCGGCGGCGATCGCGCCTTCGACGAATTCGCGCGCGCGCAACAGCTCGAACGGGCCTTCCTCGACTTCGGGTTCGGAGGCGGCGGCGCTCGGCGGATCGGTGACGTAGATACCCGAGCCGACGCGGATGCGTATGCGGCCTTCGACCTCCAGCGCTATCAGCGCTTCACGGACTGTCGGGCGGGAAATTCCGAGCTGGTCGGCCAGATCCCGCTCGGTCGGCAGGCGGTCGCCGACGGAAAACTCGCCGGCATCGATCAGCTGCCTGAGCTGATCGGCGACCTGTCGGTATAGCCGGCGAGGTTCAACGGCCTGGATCGGCATGCGCGTCTAATTCCCCTCCCCGGCCGCCCTGGTACATTGGTCTGACCCATTGACCGCAGCCTAAACTGACGACCAAGAGAGTCAAGCTGGATAAAAAAAGACAGAAGAAGAAGGCGCCCTGCCCCATCTATCCGGTGCACCTATGTGGCGGGGGCCCGCGCAGCAGAAGGCGGCGCATTGCGAAGCATTGCATGCGTCAGCGCCGTCCTCCGCGAATGACCAGGACGTTTCCGGCGGCGACGAGGACGAGCCCGATGATCGCGTACGCAGTCCAGGCATAGCCTTCCAGCGCCGTGGAGATCAAAAGCGCAAAGACGGGAAATATGACGGTCGCATAGCCGGCGCGGGCGCCGCCAATGCGTCCGAGCAGCGTCAGGTAGGCAGCGAAAGCCACGACGGTCGATATGACGGCGAGGAAGACCAGCGAGCCGATATAAGAGGCAGTCGTCGCGAACACGAACGGCTCACCGAGCAGGAAGGCCAGGAACGCCGACCAAAGAGTGCCATAAAGCATGCCCCAGGCGCTCGTTGAAACGAGCGGCAAGCCGCGGCGCTGGTTTGCGACGGAGACGAGATTGCCGGCGCAGAAGCTCAGCGTGCCGCAGAGGCACAGAAGAAGGCCCACCAACGTACCGCCGGAAAGCCCGTTGGCAGCGATTTCGGGAAAGAACATCAGCGCTATGCCGGCGAAGCCGATGAGGCCGCCGGCGAGAATGCGCGGCGCCGGGCGCTCACCGATGACCAAGGCACCGAGCAGCATGTTGATGACCGAGGCGAGCGAGAAGACGACCGAGAGCAAGCCGCTGACGAGGTAGCCGGCGCCGTAATAGAAAAACAGGAAGTTCGACGAGAAGATGAGGATGCCGAGCACTGCAAAGCGCAGATGATCGGTGATCGAAAAGCGGAGCCGCCGGCCGGAAAAACCTGCCCAGGCAAACATCAGCAGCGTGGCGATGGCGAAGCGCCAAACCAGATTGACCTCGTTCGACACACCGCTGCCGACCTGAAGTTCGATCGCGAACCACGATGCGCTCCAGGCAATGACCGTCAGCGCGTAAAGCCCGTAGTCGACGGGTTCGAAGGGGTGGTCGCGCGTCGGCATGCGCATTTCCTCGTTAGTCGGCTCCGGGGCGTCGTTTGGTTCTCTGGTTACCGACATGCTGGCCAAGACGCTTCCGCTCACAAGACGTTTACAGACCAACCGTCCGCCTTCGCCGCTTCTGGCCCCAGACGACGAGACCGAGCAACAGCAGAGCCGGAATGGCGAACCAATAGCGCGACGTCCGTTCCGCCGGGACTAGCACCTGGTTGATTTCGTCGCCGGGCTGCAGGCCGAATTTGGCCGCCTGGCTGCCCAGCCGCACCACGCCGATCGTCACGCTATCGCCAAGCGCACTGACGTCCAGGCCCGCGGCCTTCAGGCGTTCTGCCGATGAATTTGCAGGCCCGAGTTGTAGACGTACCAGCTTCGATATCTCATCGCCGTTGAGGTTCAGTGTCGTCAGGCGCAAGCGAACTGCGCCCCCCTCGGCTGTCTCGTCGACGATACGGCCGAGTTGGGAGGCAGGTACTGCCCGATACGGTTCGCTCACCTGATCGAGCAATAATCCCGGCCTGAACAAGATGAAACAGGCCACAAGCAACGCAATCGTCTCGTACCAGCGGTTGCGCACGAGCATCCAATTCTGCGTCGCGGCTACAAACGAGACCATGGCCAGCGTCGATGTCACGACCATCGCGACGAAGTCGAACGGACCTTCGAGATCGATCATCAGCAGCCCGGTGTTGAAGATGAAGATGAACGGCAAGAGACCGGTACGGATCTCGTATTTGAAACCCTGAATTCCGGTCTTCACCGGATCGGCGCCGGAAATTGCCGCAGCAGCATAAGCCGCCAGCCCCACTGGCGGCGTCACGTCCGCCATCAGCCCGAAATAGAAAACGAACATGTGGACGGCGACCAGCGGTACGGCAAGATCGTTCTGCGCCGCCAAATCGACGATGACCGGCGCCATCAAGGTGGCGACGACGACATAGCTTGCAGTGGTCGGCATGCCCATGCCGAGAATGATGCAGATCACCGCGGTGAACAAAAGCATGACGATGAAGCTGCCGCCCGAGATGAATTCGACCAGCTCGGTCATTACCAGCCCGATGCCCGTGAGCAGAACCGTGCCGACGATGATGCCGGCCGTCGCAGTGGCAATGCCGACCGTCGTCATGTTGCGTGCGGCGGCGGACAGGCCACCGACCAGATCGTCGAAACCGTGAAGCCAATGCTGCGCCAGCGCGCGGTCCTTGCGGAAAAAGGCGGTGAGCGGCCGCTGCGTGACGATCAGCGCCATAAGGGCGACAGCGCCCCAGAATGCCGACAGGCCGGGCGACAACTCCTCCACCATCAGGCACCAGATCAGCAGGATCACAGGCAGCAGAAAATGCAGGCCGGTGCGCGCCGTCTCGCCGAAGTGCGGAATCCTGACGATCTCGCCCTCCAGATCCTCCAGCGGCAGGTCGGGATAACGCGCCCGGTAGGCGACAAGGCCGATGTAAACGGCGATCAGCGCGGCAGTGATCATCCAGGTCGCGGCCGCGCCGAAAACGATCTTCGTCCAGCCAATGCCGTAATAGACAAGCCCTGCGAGGACGATGAAGCCGCATATGCCCATCAGCCCGCGCCGCGCACCCTGAAATGCGGAGTGCGTGCTGCGTGACGGCAGGCCCTTCATCCCCGTCTTCATCGCCTCGATATCGACGATGTAGAACAACGAGCCGTAGGTCAGCAGCGCTGGATAGAAGGCGTGCTTGACCACCTCGGCATAGGAGATGCCGACATATTCCGCGATCAGGAACGCGGCGGCGCCCATCACCGGAGGCATCAATTGACCATTGACGCCGGCCGCGCATTCGATGGCGCCCGCCTTCACCGCCGAATATCCGACCCGTCGCATCAACGGGATGGTGAAGGTTCCGGTGGTCACGACATTGGCGATCGACGACCCGGAAATCATGCCGGTCAGGCCGGAAGCCACGACACCGGCCTTGGCCGGACCGCCGCGGTATTTGCCGAGCAGCGAGAAGGCAAGCTGGATGAAAAAGCCGCCGGCGCCGGCGCGCTCCAGCAATGTTCCGAACAGAACGAACATGAAGACGACGTTGGTGGACACACCGAGGGCAACACCGAAGACCCCCTCCGACGTCAGCCACATCTGCGAGGCTGCGCGCGATAACGTCGCGCCCTTGTGGCCGAGCAGGCCAGGTAGGTGAGGCCCGGCAAAGATATAGATCAGCATGATCGCCGCGATGACGGTGATGGCAGGCCCGACGGCGCGACGGGCGGCCTCGAGCAGGATGAGGACGCCGGCGATCGAGACGACCAGGTCAGCCGCAGTAGGAAGGCCCGGCCGATGGGCGATATCGCTGTAAAAGACCAACAGATAGAGGGCGGACGCCGCCCCGGCGATGCCTAGCACCCAGTCGGGCAGCGGCACCCGGCTGCGCGACGAGGTCTTGAAGGCCGGAAACGTCAGCATCGCCAGAAACAGGGCGAAGGCCAGATGGATGGAGCGGGCGATGCCGTCGCTGACGACACCGAAATTGAGCATGAACGGAAGGGGCGAGGCATACCAGAGCTGGAACAGCGACCATGCCAGCGATACGCCGAGGATCAGCTTCGCGGTGCGGCCGGTCGGCTTGCGCCCACCGGTGTCGGCCTCGGCGACGATCTCGCTAAGCTTGTCAATGTCGATAGCGGGTTGGTCAGGCCCTGCCGCCCGCTGGCTTTGATCTGTCATCGTTCCCCACAATTATTTTGCGATGCGAGGCGCCCGTGGCGCCTCGCATTGAAGGCCTCAGAGCCAGCCCTTCTCCTTGTAATAGCGCTCCGCGCCCGGATGCATTGGCGCCGACAGACCGGTCTTAATCATCTCCTTGGGATCGAGATTGGCGAAAGCCGGATGCAGTTTCTTGAAGTCGTCGAAATTTTCGAAGACCGATTTCACCAGTTCGTAGACCACCTCATCGGGCGTGCTGGCATTCGTCACCACTGTCGCGCGGACGCCGAATGTCGTCACGTCGTCCGGATTGTTGGCGTACATGCCGCCCTTGATGGTGGCGACTGAATAGTACGGATGAGCTGCCAACAGCGCGTCCACTGCCGGACCGCTCAGCGGGATGAGTTTGGCGCCACAGGCCGTGGTCGGATCCTGGATCGCGGCGGAAGGATGACCGACGCCGTAGAAGAAACCGTCGATCTTGTTGTCGCACAGCGCGCTGCCCTGCTCGTCCGCCTTCAGCTCCGCGGCAAGCGAGAAATCGCCGAGCGTCCAGTCCATCTGCTTGAGCAACTCCTCCATGGACGAGCGGGTGCCTGACCCGGGATTGCCGACGTTGAAGCGTTTGCCTTTGAAATCCTCGAATTTGGTGACGCCGGCGTCCGGCCGCGCTAGCACGGTAAACGGCTCGGGATGGACGGAAAACACGGCCCGCAGATCCTTGAACGGCTTGCCGTCGAAATTTCCGGTCCCCTCATAGGCCTGGTACTGGACGTCCGATTGGGTCAGGCCGAAATCGAGGTCGCCGGTCTGGATGGAGTT
This sequence comes from Mesorhizobium sp. M0800, assembly GCF_040320095.1. Taxonomy (NCBI): domain Bacteria; kingdom Pseudomonadati; phylum Pseudomonadota; class Alphaproteobacteria; order Hyphomicrobiales; family Phyllobacteriaceae; genus Mesorhizobium; species Mesorhizobium sp. M0800. Next base: position 99,783 of record NZ_JAMYOZ010000018.1, on the reverse strand, counting down.
GACGTTGAAGACCGAACCGCCGGTCGACTCCGTCGAGCATCGGATGCCGGTTTTCTGCCGGTCCTTGTTCATCAGTCGGCAAATGGCGCCGCCGACGGCGTAGTAGACGCCGGTGACCCCGCCGGTGCCGACCGTGACGAAGCGCTGCTCGGCTCCGACGGATGGCAGCGCCAGCAGCATGCAGGCCGCCGCGCCGATCAGGGTTTTTATTGAACTGTACATGGTTGCTACCTCTCTGGTGGGTGTCCCGGCCCGTCGCCGATGACGCGTTGGAACTGGTTGAGGCGGTCCGCGTCGTGCGGGTCAGGCCGCTGAAGCGATCGCAGCGTCGATCGCCTCGCCGAGCCGTTCGACGATCCGATCGATATCCTGTTTGGAAATGATGAATGGCGGCGCCACAAGCACATGAACGCCCCGCACACCATCAATCGTCCCGGCCATCGGATAAATCATCAGGCCGCGGGCCATTGCTTCGCGCTTGATGCGGGCGTTGAGTTCAAGCCTCTGGTCGAATGGTTCCTTGCTGGCGCGATCAACCACCAGCTCGATTCCCCTAAATAGACCCCGCCCGCGAATGTCGCCGACGTGATGGTGGTTATCGAAGCGTTGGTGCAGGCGTTCGTCCAGCTGCGCGCCCATTGCGCTGACGTTGTCGAGCAGACCGTCACGCCGGATGACCTCCTGCACGGCAAGGCCGGCCGCCGCTGCCATTGGATGGCCCATATAGGTATGCCCATGCTGGAAGAAGCCCGAGCCTTGGGCAAAGGCATCGAAGATATGCCGGCCGAGCAGCACCGCGCCAATCGGCTGGTAGCCACCGCCGAGTCCCTTGGCGATGGTCAGCAGGTCGGGAGCGATGCCGTCCTGCTCGCACGCATGCAGCGTGCCGGTACGGCCCATGCCGCACATCACCTCGTCGAGAATGAGCAGCACGCCGTAGCGGTCGCAAATCGCGCGAATGTGCTTGAAGTAGTCCGCGACCGGCGGCACCGCGCCGAGCGTGGCACCCACCACCGGCTCGGCGACAAAGGCGATGACCTCGTCCGCGCCGAGTTCGAGGATCTTGTCTTCGAGCTGCTGGGCGGCGCGCGCGGCATAGGCTTCGTCGCTTTCGCCATGCTTTTGATAGCGATAGGCGTAACAGGGGTCGATATGGTGGGTCTCGATCAGCAACGGCCTGAACTGGGCGCGCCGCCATTCGTTGCCGCCGGTGGCGAGAGCGCCGAGCGTATTGCCGTGATAGCTCTGCCGGCGTGCGATGAGATGGCGCCGTTGCGGCTCGCCTTTCTCGACAAAATATTGCCTGGCCATCTTGAGCGCGGCCTCGACCGCCTCCGAGCCGCCGCTGACCAGATAGACGTGGTCCAAGCCTTTCGGCGCGTCCTCGACCAGCCGATCCGCCAGGCGCTCCGCCACCTCGGTGGTGAAGAAGCTGGTGTGGGCGTAGGCGATGCGGTCAAGCTGGGTGTGCAGCGCGGCAATCACGTCGGGATGGCCGTGGCCGAGACAGGACACCGCGGCGCCGCCCGACGCGTCGATATAGGACTTGCCCTCGGCATCGAACAGTTCGATGCCTTGGCCGCGAACGGCGACCGGCAGTGTCGAGTGGATGGTTCGATGAAGAATGTGTGTCATCGACGGTCCCTCATGGGCATTTTCTTCGGCGGACGTTGGTTCAGATGGGTCTTGAGGGCGGCGCCCTGCTCATCGAAACGTCGCAGCGACTCAACAGCGCCCTCGCCTGCCTGCCCTGCGACAAGAGCACCCAGGACCTCCGCAACGATGAAAGCTGGCGCCATGGTGTGGAAAAAGGACGGGCTGCCCGTCGGCACGACGACTAGGTGATCGGCAAGCAGCGCCAATGGCGCTACCCCGCTGTCGGTGATCGCAATGACCGGTACGCCGCGGCCGGCAGCGTACTCGACAAGCTCGATGGTGAAGCGCGTGTAGGGCAGGACGCTGGCGGCGATCAGCACGTCGTCCTTGGTCGCATGGGCCAGAGCGTCGCCGTCGGTTCCGCCGATGCCGTGCAGCAGCACCGACTTCTCGCCGATCAGCGACAGGATGTAATGCAGATGCCAGGCGACTGCGTGGCTCGAGCGCAGGCCGAGGCAATAGACGTGCCTTGCCGCACTCAGCGCCCTGGCCGTCTCGACCAGACGGTCGATCGACCTGTCTTCGGCGAGATGGGAAAGCTGGCTGGAAATCGAATCCAGAATATCGGCCGCCAGCGCGTGGTCGCCCTTGAGCTTTTGGCTGGCCACCTGGAGGCCCGCCTTGCCGGCGAAACCGATTTCGCCGTCCCGGATCGCGGCGGCGTAAATATCGCGTACGGTCTCGTAGCCATCAAGGCCGAGATGCTGGGCCAGCCGCGTCATCGTCGCCGGCTGCACTCCTGCGTGCCGGGCCTGCTCGCGCATGGACAACAGCGCGACATCATACGGCTTATCAAGGACATAGCGCGCAGCGGACCGAAGCTGCGCCGACATGCCGTCGAAGGCACTGACGATCTGTCCAGCAAGCTCTCCCTGGTCCATGGATATTGCTAGCTCGCCAGACCAGCGATTGCAACGTCTGTTTCAGTGTGGTCAAAGATTGATTCATATGAATCTTGTCACTCACAGAACGTCCCCATGAAGCCGGCCCATGGTCTCGACCGCATCGCCATAGCCGTCGCGCCGAACGGGGGACGTCGCAGCAAGGCCGACCATCCGGCGATTCCACTGACACCAGCCGAACTTGCGAGGACGGCCGCGGAATGCGCCGATGCCGGTGCGGCTATGATCCACGTCCATGTCCGCGACAGAAGCGGCAATCATCTGCTCGATGCCGACGCCTACCGCCAGGCAATCGCCGCCATCCGCGGTGCTGCCTGCGACCGCTTGATAATTCAGATCACCTCCGAAGCGCTCGGTATCTATTCGCCGGCCCAACAGATGGCCGTCGTACAAGATGTGAAGCCGCAAGCTGTCTCGCTGGCGCTTCGCGAAATCGTTCCTGATGCCGGATCGGAACTCGCCTTCGTGCGCTTCATGGCCTGGCTGCACACCGAGGGGGTTGCGCCGCAGATCATCCTCTATTCGCCCGAGGAGGCCGTCAGGCTTTCGGACATGCAGCAGCGCGGACTGATCCCCTGGGCAAGCATACCGGTTCTCTACGTGCTGGGCCGCTACACGCCGGGACAGACGTCCGTTCCTGCCGATCTCTTGCCATTCCTTGCGGCGAACATGCCGCGCTTCGACCATTGGAGCGTCTGCGCCTTCGGCCGCAACGAAGCGGCGTGCGTGACCGCCGCCGCGTTGCTTGGCGGCCATGTCCGGGTCGGCTTCGAAAACAATCTTTTCCTTCCGGACGGCAGCATAGCCTCGTCCAACGCCGAACTGGTAGCGACCGTCGCACGCATACTCGCCGACTGCGGTGTCAAGATCGCCTCGGCCGCCGAGTTGGCGGCTCAATGGAACGCGCCGTTTCGTTCCATATGACAAACCAAAGCCTATTTTCGGCGGCAGCTCGCGCAAGGCATAGAGAGGCGGCTGCAATGTCATCGCCACGGAAGAACGACGTGTCCCCGCCCGCGGCGCGGCGATTGCAACAACAGTGCCGGTCGTTGTAACCATTCCGGCCGCTTGATTTTGGAGGAGACGCAGCATGGACCGATTCACCGGCGGTTGCCTGTGCGGCAACGTCCGAATTATCGCGTCGGGGCGCCCATACCGGGTCGGCCTTTGTCACTGTCTTGACTGCCGCAAGCATCATGGCGCCCTTTTTCACGCTTCCGCGATTTTTCCTGAGGATGCGGTGACGATCGACGGCGAAACACGCGACTACGCCGGGCGGTTTTTCTGTCCCCGCTGCGGCTCCTCCATTTTCGGACGCACCGCAGACGAAATCGAAGTAAACCTGGGGTCGCTGGATGCGCCTGACCAACTGATGCCAACCTACGAAAGCTGGATCATCCGACGCGAGTCCTGGTTGCCGCCGTTTCCGCTCACGAGACGGTACGAGCGCGATCGTGACGCCACGGGTCGCTTTGAGGAATAGGTCGCACGAACGGTGCCGAGGAGGCAACGACATCAGAACACGGATTTTCAGGGACCGCCTGCTCACGCCGCTAAAAATGTGAACTTGCATGTTTACGAGGTGCGCTGCCTTCATCCACATTGCCCAAGGCATTCGTGAGCGCCTAAGGCGACCCGTGACAGCCAAGGCGCCGTTACCTTAGAGGAGGACCGCAGGGGATGGGATTCATCGTCGCCGCGATCTTGAAGTAGGCTTTGTACAGAGCGCCGCGTTCAATGCTGGCCGTTTGGGAGGTCACGCCGGAAGACCGGCCTTGCGGAAGCCATCGATGAACTGCTCAAGCAGCGCAGCGTCATGGAATGGCTCTGACGTGGTCCAGTGGCCCGCCGCCTCGAAACGATGATCACAGGCTAGTGGTCGCGGCGACAATCAACCCGCCCAAGACGGCAACATTGATGGTGAAGCCGGTACGAAGCGCTTCGCGTTCATCACCGCCGTAGCGCCAGAAGTTGAGCGCCATGAAAGACGCCGCAATGGTGAATACGGCCAAGGCCGCGCCGGGAAAGGGTCCACCAAGGCCCGTTGCGAGGCAAAATCCGCCTGCGATCTCCAGCACCGATCCGGCCGCGAGAAGAGGCCTGGGAGCAGGAAAGCCCCGCTCGGCCAGGGACGCTGCAATCGCCCGGAATCTGAGGAAATGCTCGGCGCCCGCCCAGATAAAGACGCCGCCGAGCAAAACCAATCCGAGGTGGTGGAAGAACGCGATCATTCCTTGCTGCCGTCCTCGGTGTAAACCGCAAGCTCGTAACCATCCGGATCCGCGAAATGGAAGCGCCGGCCACCGGGGAAGCCATAGATCGGTCTGACGATCTTGCCTCCCGCCTGCTCGACACGTTTGACCGTTCCCGGCAAATCATCGGCATAGAGGCAAATCATCGGCATAGAGAATGACGAGCGGGCCTCCTCCCGACCTCGCTGGGCCAGCGGCGAAGCCACCTGACAAGCGCCCGTCGTTGAACTCGCAATATTGCGGGCCGTAGTCGGTGAAGCTCCAGCCGAATGCCTTTCCGTAGAAGTCGCGTGACCGCTGAATGTCTTTCACGTTGAATTCGACGTAGTCGATCCGTTGGTCATTGTTGTTGCTCATGACGCAAACCTCTCGTGTGATGTACGACGCCGAAAGATAAGCACGCATCTCGCTTGCCGGATTGAACAAAACGGCCATCGACGTATGCCCCGCACACGGCGCTACCGATGGCGATGCGCGTGGCATCACCCCTCACCTGCCCTCTTCATTCCGGCCGGAAGAAAACGACCGATTCTTGCAACCGTTCTCGATTGGAAGACGTTGTCGGTCGTGCAGATTGTTGCCTCGAGCGACGGCCGGGCGCAGCCGCTGGGCCGTAGGGTCACCGCCGCTAGTCCGAAGAGGAGCGAGATGAGCGATCCCGTCCCAGCACAGGCAACGGGTTCATTTCAGCAACGTCCAGCGTCGGCGCGGCTTCACGGGAGCTTTGCTTCGGTGTGGGTGCATCGAATGGACCCGGCGGGCGCACCGCCAATCGTCATCATGCCCGACGCAACGATCGATCTGCAATGGATCGGAGGCAGCTTCCGAGTTGCCGGCCCCGACAAGGAGCCGCAGACCGAGGTTCTGGCGGCAGACGAGGTCGTGATCGGTTTCCGATTTCATCCTGCCACGGCGGCGGCATGGCTCGGCGTGCCGCAAATCGAGCTTGTCGGCCAGAGGCTGTCGCTCGACGATTTATGGGGAGCGCGAGCCCGGCGCCTCGCCAGCCGCGTGCGCGCCAGCGACAATCTCGAAGATCTGGCCTGTTCGCTCCAACAGGTCGTCGCCGAGGAGGCGGCCTCCCGCGCGCCAGACGTTCCCATGCAGGCGGCATATCGCTTGATCGAGCGCGGGCCGCCACCCGACGCGCCGCTCGTCCCTTGGTTGATGCGCGCACTCGAGATGAGCGAAAGGACGTTGCGCCGGCGCTTCGACACGAGCTTCGGCTATGGCCCCAAGACGCTTGACCGTATCCTCCGCTATCAGCGCTTTCTGCGGCTTTCGAGCCGCTCCAGCAGCTCCACCGCCATGCTGGCGGCCGAGGCGGGCTATTCCGACCAGGCGCATCTTGTCCGCGAGAGCCGCCGCCTGACGGGAAGCACCCCGCGACAGATTCATCATCTGCTGCACAGCGAGTGAAACCTTGGCGCGTTCTTCGACTTGGCGGCACCCTTTTGGCCGTTTTGTTCAAGTCTTCACTTTCGCCCGACTTTATCCTGGTGTTTCCCACAACCAGAGGAGACGGCCATGAAATCGCGCATTTCGGTTTTGACCATCGCTGTCGCCGACCTCGAGAGTTCTCTCGCGTTCTATCGCGAGGGTCTCGGCTTGCCGACGGAAGGGATCATCGGCCGCGAGTTCGAGCATGGCGCCATCGCGTTCTTCACGCTGTCCGGCGGGTTGAAGCTCGCGATCTGGGCTCAGGATGACCTCGCCTACGACACCGGCCTGCCCAAGGCGCCGATTACCTCGACCTCGTTCACGATCGGCCACAACGTTGTGCGCCGCGAGGAAGTCGATCAAGTGATGGATGAGGCCGCTCGCGCCGGAGCCGAGATCATCAAGCCTGCTCGGGACACATTCTTTGGCGGGTATGCCGGATACTTCCGCGATCCGACCGGACACCTGTGGGAGGTCGTCTGGAACCCCGCCAACATACCGAATGAGGACGCTCTCTGAGGGCAGGTACGGGCCTGCAGGATCGGGCCGTTCTGGTCATTCCCGGTGCTGGCAAATTTTGTCGGGATCGGGGCGGGCGGCCTGCTTTCCCTGGCAAACGAAGCCAGTTCGACGGCAGTCCACCAGCACAATCTTACGGGGGCTGATTATGTAGCTCTATCCAGATTCGCCTCGCCTGCGTGACGCATCATGCGGCGGAAGCTCATTGAGATATGCGCCCGCCTTATGTGCCCGATGGACTCCCAGTCGCCGATCTCGGCGGCGGCAAGGACCTCTTCCATTTCGCGGCGGAACGCGGTGAATTCCTCGACAAGGCCCAATTGCGGCATCAGCTTCAGGACGACGCGCGCGACCTGAAAATACAGGCGCTCACTGATCTCGCGCAGCGGCTGGTTGCCGGTCATGGCTGTGAGTTCGTAGAAAAAATCCATGTTGAGGCGCAGGAAAGCGCGCTGGTCGGGATTGAGTATGTCGGAATCGCAGCGCGCGATGAGCGCCCGTATCCGGTCGAGGTCGTCCGCCGTGCGCGGGATCGGCGAAAGCTTGCCGACGAGGAGCGCCAGCTCGAGGCGAAGATGATAGACCTGCTGCAATTCCTCGATGTCGACGTCGGTAACGATCGTGCCGACGCCGTGGACGGATTGAACCAGACCCTCGGATTCGAGGCGCGCCAGGACACGCCGGACCGGCGTGCGGCTGATCTCGAATTCCTGGGCAAGTTCTTCCTCGGACAGGTGGCTTCCCGGCGCATAATCGAGCAGACAGATGCGGTCACGCAATATCCGGTAGATGCGCTCGAACCGCTCCCGCGCGGAGAGCGGGCGCGGCGGCGCGGCGGTCACCGTCATGGGCGGCTTGGCCTCTGTCTCGATCGTCACCCAGCCTCCAGGACAGCATGCAGGAATTGCCGTGTCCGCTCGTTCTTGGGGGCACCAAACAGTTCGCTTGGCGGTCCCTGCTCGCAGATCTTGCCTTGATAGAAGAAGCAAACGCGGTCGGAAAACTCCTTGGCGAAGCCCATCTGGTGGGTGACCATAAGCATGGTTAGATCATGCTCGCGTCCGATCTGCCTTATCACCTGCAGCACTTCGCCGACAAGCTCCGGGTCGAGCGCCGACGTCACCTCGTCGAACAGCATGATCTTGGGCCGCATGGCCAGCGCCCTGGCGATGGCGACGCGCTGCTGCTGGCCGCCGGAAAGCTGTGACGGATAGTGGTCCTTCTTCTGGGCCAGACCGACCAGCTCCAGCAGCTCGGCCGCCCTTGCCTCGGCGTCCGCCCGCTTCATTCCGAGCACCGTTATCGGCGCCTCGATGCAGTTCTGCATCGCCGTCATATGCGGAAACAGGTTGAACGACTGGAACACCATGCCGATCTTGGCGCGGATCTTGCGGATGTGGGCGAGATCGGCGAGAACAAGCTTGCCGTTCCTCTCCATATGGGTCAGCGGCTCGCCTTCGACCCAGATGACGCCGTCATTGATCGTTTCCAGCGTCATCAGCATGCGCAGCACGGTCGTCTTGCCCGAACCCGACGGACCGATGACCGAGACTTTTTCGCCGCGCGCTATTTCGAGATTGAGCCCATCGAGAACGGTTAACGTGCCGTAGCGTTTCGATACATTGTCGAAGCGGACCATCGGTTGTTCCGTCATCGTGTGGTCCTCCGGTTGAGCAGCCCTTCGAGGGAGCGGATGAGCGCCGCCGAAACCAGGCTCATGGCAAGGAAAAACAGGCCGACCAGCGTGATCGGCTCGGTGTAGCGGAACGTTTCGGAGCCGATGATCTTGGCGGTCTGCATCAGTTCCATCACGGCGATTGCGGAAAGCAACGGCGTTTCCTTGAACAAGGCCACCAGATAATTGCCGAGCGCCGGAACGATCGGCGGGATCGCCTGCGGAATGATGATGTCGCGGAACGTCGTCCAGGACGAGAGATTGAGCGCGATCGAAGCTTCCCACTGGCCGCGATGGATGTTGTCGAAACCGGCGCGATAGACCTCGGAGCAATAGGCGGCGTAGTGGATGCCGATGGCCAGCACCCCGGCGGTGAAAGCGTCGAGCACGACACCGAATTTCGGAAAGACGAAATAGAGAAAGAATATCTGGATGAGCAGCGGGGTCGAGCGGATCAGCTCGACCAGCACCGAAATCGTCCAGCTGGTCCACGGCACGGCGATGCGGACAACGGCCAGCACCAGGCCGAGCGAGGCGGCAAGCGCAAAGCCGATCAGCGTCGCTTCGATGGAAATGACGGCGGCGCGGGCAAGCACCGGCAGGATTTCCAGGGCAAATCCCCAATCCCAGATCATGCCGCCTTCCCCCGCGCCAGTCCGAGCGACGCCCGCCTTTCAAGAAGCCGCATGCCGATGGTCACAACCAGCGACATTGCCAGGTACATCAAAAGAACGAGGGTGAAGATCGGAATGGTCTTGAACGTGTTCTGGTTCATTTGCTGCGCCTTGAAGGCGAGATCCGAAAGCGTGATCAGCGAGACCAGCGCCGTCGATTTCAGAAGCTCGATGAACAGATTGCCCCAGGGTGGGATCATCGCGACAAAGGCCTGCGGCAGGATGATCCGACGCAACGTCTGCGGGCGGCTCATGTTCAATGCCGTACACGCTTCCCACTGCCCGCGGGCGACGGACAGGATCGCGCCGCGCACGCACTCCGATCCGTAGGCGCCGACATTCAGGCCGAGCGCGAGCACCGCCACAACGAATGCGTTGATCGTGACGCCGAATTGCGGGAGCACGAAAAACAGCCAGAACAATTGCACCAGTGCCGACGTTCCGCGGAAGATCTCGACGTAAACCGTGGCCAGCCATCTGAGCGGCGTCGGGCCATACATCCTTGCAAGTGCTGCAAGCACGCCCATGATAATTGCGAGCAGGCTGCCGAGGACGGCGATCTCGACCGTCAGGACCGCGCCTTGCAGCAGCCCCGGCATAAACACTTGATATGATTCCTGTGTTGCCAAGGCACCGATCACGACAAGCGCGATGACCAGCATGGCAACGAGCGTACGGATACCCATGCGATTCCCCCAAGGAAAAAGGGCGGCGCTTTCGCGCCGCCAGCAGTTGGGAACCTATTTGCCAGCGCAGAGCTCTGCGGTGGTCTTGTTGGGGAGATAATCCTTGCCGAAGCCGAGTGGCTCGACCAGCGCGATATGCTCCGGCGAACCGAGGAACTTCTTCAGCTCGGCGTTGAAAGCCTCCTGCAGGTCGGTGTCTTCCTTGCGGAAGCCGAAGCCGCCATGACCTTTTACCGATTTGCCGGCGACCTCGCCGAAGGGCTTGGTCGATTCGACGCCGTCGGCTTTCTTGGCCATGTCGGCGATCGAAAGAGCGGTCAGCGCGGCTGCATCGGCGCGGCCCGACTGGACAGCGGCGACCAGGCTTGACTGGTCGGGCAAGGAGACGATCTGCCCGCCGGCAACGCCCGCGTCCTTGGCGAAGCCGCCTTCGACAGCGCCGGCCATCACGGCAAGCTTGAGATCCGGATTGTCCTTGATGCTGGAAAAATCCTTGATGCCTTTCGGATTGCCTTTTGCCACCAGCATAGCCTCGCCGATGCCGTAGGACGGCTCGGAGTAGTTGATCTCGGCGCAGCGCTTCGGAGTGATGAACATGCCGGCGGCGATGATGTCGAAGCGGCCGGCCTTGAGACCCGGAATGAGCGAGCCGAATTCGGTCAAAACACCGTCGACCTGCGGTATGCCCATCTTGGCGAGCACCGCCTTGGCGACTTCAGGGGCCTCGCCGGTCAGCTTGCCATCTGGCGTGGCGTAACCGAACGGCGCCTCGTTGGCGAAACCGACGCGGATGTAGCCGTCCTTCTTGGCCCGTTCGAGGGTGGTTTCCGCGTGAGCGGACAACGACGTCAATGACGTCGCGGCGAGTGCGATGCAGGCAGCCGCCTTCACGACCATACGGCGCGATATCGATGATTTGAGCATGCTTTTCTCCCATTGGACAACTGTGGATGGTTCCCAGGGCGCGGCCTTCTTCGAGGTCGACGCCTGCTAGATCAGACGTATACAACTGCCCTAGACATTTCGCAAGCAGAGATATAGAAGCCATGAAAATTCGGCGATAATTCGCAGTTAGCCAGCAAATTGACGTCGAGTTGTGCACAATTTGGCCTAGTTGCCATTTACAAAAGGCAAACGGCGTACCTGGAAGGCAGGATTTCGGTGGCGACCGCGAACGGCTTCGGGACATTCACGCAGGCGGAGTATGGGCAGCGCCTCGCCGGCGTGAAGACACGCATGCAAAAAGCCGGCTTCGATCTCATCGTTTGTCAGGATCCCGCCAACATGTGCTGGCTGACCGGCTATGATGGATGGTCGTTCTACGTTCCGCAGTGCGTGCTCGTCCATCTGGAGGAAGACCGGCCGATCTGGTTCGGCAGGGCACAGGATGCCAAGAGCGCACGCCTGACCACCGGCCTGCCCGAGAAAAACATCGTGCCGTTCTCGGAACGGTTGGTGCAACAGCCCGTCGAACACCCTTATGACGAACTCGCCCAACTGATCCGGTCGCGTGGTTGGGGAAAAGCCCGCATCGGCGTCGAGATGGACGCGCATTATTATACGGCGCGCTGCCACGCCCATCTGATCCAAGGGCTGCCCGACGCGCACTTCGCCAACAACCACGATCTCGTCAACTGGGCGCGGCTGGTCAAATCCGAGGCCGAGCTGGTGCTGATCCGCGAGGCGGGTGCGATCTGCACGCATGCCATGAACCGCGCCATCGAGAAAATGCGGCCTGGCGTGCCGCAGAACCATGTCATTGCCGAAATCTATCACGCACAGATCATGGGCGTGCCCGGAGCGGGCGGCGACTATGCCGCGATCTGTCCGCTGATGCCTGTTGGCGAGGGCACCAGCACGCCGCATCTGACGTGGTCCGACGCGCCGCTGCCGGACAGCGGCCTCGCCATTCTGGAGATCGCCGGCGTGCGCCGCCGCTATCATGCGGCGCTGACCCGGACGGTACATTTCGGAAAGCCGCCGCAAGCCATCCTCGACGTGGCCAAGGCGATCGTCGAGGGCGTCGACGCTGGCCTCGAGAAGGCGCGCCCCGGCTACACCGCCGAGGAGGTGGAAGCCGCCTGGCAGGCAGTGTTGAGGAAGAACGGGCTGAAGAAGGAAAGCCGCGTCGGCTATCCGGTCGGGCTCGCATACCCGCCCGATTGGGGTGAACGCACCGCAAGCCTTCGTCCCGGCGATACTACCGAGATGCAGCCTGGGATGTGCTTCCATTTCATGGCCGGCGTCTGGCTCGACGATTTCGGCATCGCCATCTCGGAATCGTTCGTCGTCACGGAACGCGGCGGCGAACGCCTCTGCGACGTGGCGCGCGAACTCATCGTCATCGACTGACATGGCGGCCGGGAAACCGGCTGCCGAAAAGACCATGCCCGCCAGCAAGCCGGCAACAAGCACGAGGACGCCGATGGACCGCAATCCGTTTTCCGAAGCCGAAATCGCCGGCCGCCTTGCCAAGATCCGTACTGCACTGGCCGAGCGCGAGCTCGACGCGGCGGTCTTCGCCTCGCCGGAGAACGTCTTCTATCTCACCGGGCTCGATCACTGGGGGTATTTTGCCCCTCACCTGCTGATCGTTCCGCTCCAGGAAAGACCCGTCCTGGTCACCCGCGCGATGGAAAAGGTAACGATCGGGAAGCAGGTGAAGGCAGCGGAATTCCGTGGCCACTCCGACAGCGAAACGGCGGCCGATCTTGCCGCGCGGGTGCTTGCGGAGCTCGGCCTGTCGGGCAAGCGGATCGGCCTCGAATACTGGACGGCCGGCCTTAGCCATGGGCTTGCCGTGGCGCTCCAGACGCAAGCCGATGCCAAGTGGAGCGACGTGTCCGGTCTGATCGACAAGATGCGACGGGTGAAGAGCGCCGAGGAACAGGTGCTGATGCGGCGCGCCGCAAAGGTGACGGACGCCGCCGCCGGTGCCGCGATCGCCGTGATCTCCGATGGCGCTTCCGAACAGGAGGTCGCCGCCCAATGTGTTGCGGCAATGATCCGCGCCGGCGGTCATGCGCCGGGCTTTGGACCGTTCATACGCCCGGCCGCGCGCTTGGGTGAAGAGCACACGACCTGGGGCGACGGGATCTACCGCAAGGGCGAGCCGGTCTTTGTCGAACTGTCCGGGTGCATCTCGCGCTACCACGCCCCGCTCGGCCGGCTCGTTCGCATCGGCCGCATCAGCGACGAAGACGCCGCAATGGCGGAGGTGACCGCCAAGGCCTTCAACGCGGTCGTCGAGGCGCTGCGGCCGGGCGCCAAGGCGCGCGATGTCTACGCCGCCTGGCAGGCCGTCGCCGACGAGGCCGGCCTTTCCCACTATCGCCGCCATCACTGCGGTTACCTTGTCGGCGCCGGCCAGCCGCCGTCATGGACCGGCGGCAATTCGGTGACCGGCTTGAGGCACGATTCCGACCTGGAGATCGAGACCGGGATGAGCTTCCACATCCTGTCATGGCTGATGGGAACCGGTCGCGGCGATGACTTCGTCTCCAACACGGTGCTTTTGACCGATGCGGGCGCTGAAGTGCTCACCCGCACGCCGGCCGGCCCGATCGTTCGATAGGCCCGCACGCATGGCGCGATACTCGGCACTCTCGATTTTCCGCAACGCGCTGTCCGGCCAGAAGAATTGGCAGCGCGCCTGGCGGGCGGCGGAGCCAAAACCGTCCTATGACGTGATCGTCATCGGCGGCGGTGGACACGGCCTCGCCACCGCCTTCTACCTTGCCGAGAACCACGGCATCCGCAACGTCGCGGTGCTCGAAAAGGGCTATGTCGGCGGCGGCAATGTCGGCCGCAACACTACCGTCATCCGCTCCAACTACCTGCTCGACGGCAACACCCAGTTCTACGAATTCTCGATGAAGCTTTGGGAGGGCATGTCGCGGGCGCTGAATTTCAACGTCATGTTCTCGCAGCGCGGCCAGCTCGTCACCGCGCATTCGGCCGATCAGCTCGACGGCTTCAGCCACCGCGCCAATGTCATGCGGCTGAACGGCATCGATGCCGATATCCTCGACCGCGAAGAGGTGCGCCGGCTGGTGCCTTATCTCGACTTTTCCGACACCGCCCGCTTCCCGATCCATGGCGCCATCTTCCAGGGCCGGGCGGGCACGGCGCGCCACGACGCCGTCGCCTGGGGGTATGCGCGCGCCGCCGACGGCCATGGCGTCGACATCATCCAGAACTGCGAAGTGACAGGCTTTGTCCGCGACGGCGACAGTATCGTCGGCGTCGAAACGACGAAAGGCCGGATCGGCGCCGGCAAGGTCGGCCTCGCTGTTGCCGGTCATACATCCGTGCTCGGCGCCAAGGCCGGGCTTGAACTGCCGATCGAAAGCCATGTGCTGCAAGCTTTCGTCACCGAGCCGCTGAAGCCGCTGGTCGATCACGTCGTCGCCTATGGCGCCGACCATTTCTACGTCAGCCAGTCCGACAAGGGCGGGTTGGTCTTCGGCGGCAATCTCGACGGCTACAATTCATACGCCCAGCGCGGCAATCTCGGGGTCGTGCGCGAGGTGGCCGAGGCGGCGATTGCGCTGATGCCGTGCATTTCGCGCGTCCGCCTGCTGCGCCACTGGGGCGGCGTCATGGACATGACTCCCGATGCCAGCCCGATCATCTGCCCGACGCCGATCGACGGCCTCTATCTCAACGGCGGCTGGTGCTATGGCGGTTTCAAGGCAACGCCGGCTTCCGGCTGGTGCTTTGCCCACACGATCGCCAACGGCAAGCCGCATCCCTTGGTCGCTGCCTACGGGCTCGATCGTTTCCGCACCGGCCACACGCTCGATGAAGCCGGCGTCGGCCCTTCGGCCTGGCTGCAATAGGAGGCGGGACAAAATGCTGCGCATCGAATGCCCCTGCTGCGGCCCGCGCGACCATGACGAGTTCCGCTATGGCGGCGATGCCTCGGTCACGCGTCCGGCCCATGACGATCCCGATCCGGAGGCCTGGTACCGCTACGTCTATATCAGGACAAACCCGGCCGGCCCGCACCGCGAATTCTGGCAGCACGTGACCGGCTGCCGCCAATGGCTGGTGGTCGACCGCGACACACGCAACCATGCCGTCGCCTCCGTCGACTTCGCCAGAAAATTGCGGGACAGGAAATCAACTCTAAGGAAATCCCCGGCATGAGTTCGAACCGCAAACGGCTGTCGGAGGGTGGCCGGATCGACCGCGAGCAGCCGGTCGAGTTTACCTTCGACGGCCGCAAGCTGATTGGGTATCGCGGCGACACGCTTGCCTCTGCGCTGCTCGCCAACGGCGTTACCCTGGTCGGGCGCAGCTTCAAATATCATCGCCCGCGCGGCATTTTTTCCGCTGGGCCCGAAGAGCCGAATGCGCTGGTTACGCTCGGGAGCGCCGGCAGGCGCGAGCCGAACCTGCCGGCGACGACACTGGAACTCGCCGACGGCATGGTCGTGGAGAGCCAGAACCGCTGGCCATCGCTTGCCTTCGACGTACAAAGCGTCAATGGGCTGTTGGCGCCGTTTCTGTCCGCCGGCTTCTACTACAAGACCTTCATGGGCCCGACGCGCCGCGCCTGGATGTTCTACGAGCACTTTATCCGCAAGGCCGCCGGTCTGGGCAGAGCCGGCACCGGCCCTGATCCCGACCGCTACGAGGTTCATCATGCCTTTGCCGATGTCGCCATCGTCGGCGGCGGCCCGGCGGGATTGTCGGCGGCGCGGGCAGCCGCCGCGGCCGGCGCGCGGGTTGCGCTGATCGAGCAGGATTTCCTGCTTGGCGGCCAGCTTCTGGCGGAACCGTCCGACAGCGCAGCGGCTGGATGGTTGAGGCAGGCCGAGGCCGAGTTGGAGGGCTTCGAAACCGTCGCGCTGATGAAGCGGACGACCGCTTTCGGCAGCTATGACGGCAATGTCCTTGGACTGGTCAAACAGCGCGATCCAATCGATCCGAAGCCGGCCGGCGAGGCCCGGCAAACGGTCACCATGCTGCGCGCCCGCTCGATTGTTTTCGCCACCGGCGCCATCGAGCGGCCGATCGTGTTCTCGAATAATGACCGGCCCGGCGTGATGCTTGCCTCGGCCGCCCGGACCTATCTCAACCGTTTCGCCGTCCTGCCGGGCAAGAAAATCATTGTCGCCACCACCAATGACGGTGCCTGGCGCACCGCCTTCGACTATGCCGCAGCCGGCGCGGAGGTGACGGTTGCCGATCTGCGCGCCGTCCCGCCCGCAGCACTTGCCGCGGAAGCCGCACGGCTCGGTGTGGTGGTGCGGGCCGCAACGCGCATCGTCGACCTGCACGGCGGCCATGCCGTCAGGCAAGTAACGCTCAACGGGCCGGAGGGCCAGTCCTCGGCCGCCTGTGACCTGGTCTGCATCTCCGGCGGCTGGTCGCCAACTGTACATCTCACCTCGCACCTGGGGAGCAAGCCCACCTACCGCGACGACATCGACGGCTTCGTGCCGGGTTCGTTTCCGGCCGGCCGGTTCGGCGCCGGCGCGATGATGGGAACCTATGCGACGGCCGATGCCATCGACGACGGTCATCGCGCCGGTAGCGAGGCCGCAGCCTCCTGCGGCAAGTCGGCGCCGGTGCCCGCTCCGTCGAAACTCGATCTCGACGAGACCGCCACGAGTTCACTTCGCGAGATCCCTTCCGTTGGACGTGGAAAGGCCTTCGTCGATTTCCAGATGGACGTGACGACCGGGGATATCGAGCTCGCCCATCGTGAGGGCTATGAATCGGTCGAGCACCTGAAGCGCTACACCACGCTCGGCATGGGCACCGACCAGGGCAAGACCAGCAATTTTGCCGCACTTGCCGCGATGGCCGCCCTGCGCAAGGCAACAATCCCCGAGACCGGCGCCACGACCTTTCGGCCGCCCTATACGCCCGTGGCGATCGGCGCGCTTGCCGGGCGCGCCATCGGCCATCATTTCAAGCCGATCCGCCGCACGCCGATGCACGACTGGCACATGGCGAACGGCGCCGAGATGCTCGAGGTCGGGCTCTGGATGCGGCCCTATTTCTACCGGCAGTCGGGGCGTAACGTGAACGAGGCCTACGTCGCCGAAATGCGGACCGTACGTCAGGCGGCGGGCCTAATGGACATCTCCACGCTCGGCAAGATCGATGTCCAGGGCCCGGATGCGGCAATCTTCCTCGACCGCGTCTATGCCAACGGCTTTGCCAAACTGGCGATAGGCCGCGCCCGCTACGGCGTCATGCTGCGCGACGACGGCATCGTCTTCGACGACGGCACCACGACGCGGCTAGCGGAAAACCGGTTCTTCATGACCACTTCGACCACCAAGGCCGCCGATGTGCTGTCGCGTCTCGAATTCCTGCTCGACACGGCCTGGCCGGATTTGCGCGTGGCCGTTACCTCGGTCAGCGATGAATGGGCGGCGATGTCGGTTGCTGGGCCTAACAGCCGCGCGATCCTGAATGCAGCGTTTCCCGCTCTCGACGTTTCCGAGGAGGCGCTTTCGCATATGGGACTACTCGAAAGCGAATGGGAGGGCCGTGCGCTCCGCATCCTGCGTCTCAGTTATTCCGGCGAGCGCGCTTACGAAGTCTATGTCGGCGCCACTGCCGGTGAACAGCTCTGGAGCCGCTTGCTCGAAGCCGGCAGACCCTTCGACCTGAAGCCTTACGGTGTCGAGGCGCTTGGCGCGCTGCGGGTCGAAAAGGGCCATGTCGCCGGACCGGAGATCGATGGGCGCACGACGCTCGACGATCTCGGCCTCGGCCGCATGGCCGGCAAGCGCAGCGGCTTCGTCGGCGACGTCCTGCGACGGCGCCCTGCCCTCCGGGCGCCCAACCGGCAGCGTCTGGTCGGGCTGGAATGCATCGAAGAGGGAAAACGCCTTCGCGGCGGCGCCATCCTGTTCCTGCCGGATGAGAAACCCCATGGCCATGGGCGCGGTCGTGTCACCTCCGTCACTTTCAGCCCCGAACGCGGCCATTATGTCGGGTTGGCCCTGCTTGCCGGTGATGTCGCGGCAGAAGGAAGCGAGGTCGTGGCGGTCTATCCGATGAAGGCCGAAACGGTTCGCGCCCGCGTTGTCTCGCCGGTATTCATCGATCCGCAGGGAGAACGGCTGCATGGCTAGCTTGACCTCTTCTCGGGATTTCAGCCTGTCCGTGGCGGATTGTCCGCTTATCCAGATCGAGGGCTGGGACGCGACACTGAGACAATTCGAAAAGAGCGTCTCGGCGTCGCTCAACACGAAACTTCCCGCTTCGGTCGGAGAGACGGTTCGCCACAAGGGCTTTTTAACCATCCGCGTTGCACCTCGCCGCCTTTGGCTGGCTCTCGACGAAGGCACAGAAGCGACAGCCCTGGTCGTCGACCCCGATCTCGGCTGTTCCGTGCCCCTCTGGGAAGGTCGTGTTCGTTTGAAAATGGCCGGCCCTGGTATCGCAAGGCTTCTGTCCGGCTGCATTGCCGTCGACTGGCACGCGCCGACCGCCGCTCCGGGCCGCGCCGTGCAAACATCCTTCCATCACGTGCCCGTGCTCTTCCTGCGCACCGGCGAGACCGCGTGCGAACTCATCGTGCCGCGAAGTTTTGCCCGCAGCCTCTCGGATTGGATTGCCGGCGGCTAGCCAATACCGGTTCCTCGGGCAAGGGCCGGCTTTAGCGGCGATCCAAGCCGCCATCACGAAGCCATCTACTCTCTTGCCGGCCAGTCCTGCAGAAGCGTAATCCCAAACTTCGGCGCGGCTGCTTTGAGCCGCTCGATATCGGCAGGCGTCGGCGGCCCGACCACCTCTCCCTTGCTGCGTTCATGGCCACCTTCGGCGAGAAACTGCTCGAACACACTTGGCGTGTCTATCAGGATATAGCGAACGAGCTGATTGCCGGGATTCATAAGCTGGTGCGGGATGCCCCGCTTCAAAAACGTGCTCTCGCCGGGCGAGAGCGTTCGGACCACACCGTCCACAATTGCGGTCAAATGCCCTTCGATGACGTAGACCGTCTCGTCGTCATTCGCATGAACATGGATTGGCGTTTTCGTGTGCCCGTCGCTTCTGTTTTCGAAGAGACTCAACAAGCCTCCCGTCTGTTCGCCGGAGACCAGTCGCTTCATGACGATGCCTGCGAGCACGAATTCTTTTGGTTCAACATCCGTCATTGATCCAATCCTGCCAGGCACATTTGGTGGGCCGTCAAGCAGACGAGCTGCGCAGCGACATCCGGCAAACGTCGAACTGGCTCACGGGTTCCCGGTCGCCGGAGTTCCCTCTTCCCAAGCTCCGTTTGGACGAAAAGCCGGCTTCGTTCTCACCGGACATGCTGGCCGACATTCGCCAATTCGAGGGCGCCGCAGAGGTCCGCCTAACTGACGGCAAAGCTGCAACGGGCTGCCAGGCTCTCGCCGGGCCCAAGCACCGACAGTCCATTCCATTTGTCGATCGAACCACGATTGTGAGCATCGACAGGATGACTGACCGGTTCAAAACAGAAGAAGTCGCTCTCGTCCGATGGCGAATAGACCAGGTAGAAGTTCAAGGACGATGAAGCTTCAATCCGCAGGCTGCAACTGTGCTCCGGCCACGATATGGTAGCGACGGCGTCCCAACCGGCAAACAGATTGTTTATCCATCCGTTCGGCAATACGGCCGGGGCGCCGAAATCCCAATCGGGACGAGTTTTGATATCGACAAACCGTTCAGGGAGATGGCTGGGCAGTTCGAGACAAACCTGCGAGGCCGGCGCATGAAGCGTGGTTCGTGCCGTTCTCGGGAACCATGGATGGATGCCAAGCCCGAACGGGAGCCTGACCGGCGCCTGATTGACGATGCGAAGCTTCAGCTCGAGCCCCTGCCCGGCCAGCGCGTAGCTCACCTCGGCGCGATATCGATATGGGCCGGGTCCGTTGCTGATGAGCGACAGCTTCGCTTTGTCCTGCGTCACGCTGTCGACGTCCCACTCGCTCGAAAATCCATTGCCGTGAATGGGAAAGGGCTCGCCTGCAACATTGGCAGGCAGTTCGTGGAATTTGGAGTCGAATGTGAACCCGCCGCCCGAGATGCGATTTGACCATGGCAAAAGCAGGTTGCAGGCAAGGTCGAACGGTTTGCTGCTCCCGCCGTTTGGCCAAGGCCTGAAGAGCGGCACGCGCCCATAATCGAACCTCGCAAGGCCTGCCCCAAGCGACGGGACGATTTCAGCAGACAGGTCTCCGCTTCTGATCTTGATCGTCCCGACCATCCGCTTCAGACGGTATCGGCCTTGGCAGCGGCGATCGGCTGTTGATGGCGGCCTTTGCGAGCCACTGCAAGAAGGTCGTTCGACGCGATCCCGATGAGCGCCTTCATCTGATCGTGTGCATCGTCGGCCCTGCGCATCCTGATTGCCTCCAGCACGTCGCCATGCGCGCTCAGCGTCTGCTGGTAATTGGCGGTGGCCGATGTGGTCAAGCGGAAGGAGAAGCTGAGGGCGGCCGCAAGCATATTGCCGAGATTGGCGAACACCGGGTTGCGGCTGGCACGCAGGATCGCGGTATGAAACCTGACGTCGGCATCGAGACACGCAGCGAGATCGTCCTGCGGAGCAATGCGCATGGCTTCATAGGCCGCTTCGATGACTGCGAGATCGCCTGACGTCGCCATCTTGGCCGCAAGTTGGGCGGCAGCGGGTTCAATGACCAGCCGCGCCTCGATCAATCCGCGGACGAAATCGAGATCGGGCTCGATATCGCGCATCCATTCCAGAACCTGTGCATCCAGCCTGTTCCATTCGCTCGACACGCGCACACGCGTCCCGGCCCGCTTGCGCGCCTCGATCAATCCTTTCGCCGAAAGCGTCAGAAGAGCATCGCGAAGCGCGGTGCGGCTCGCCCCGTAGATAACGCAAAGCTCGGCTTCCGTCGGCAGGACGGAGTGCTGGGCGTAGGAGCCGGCGAGGATGCGCTGTCCGAGATCGCGTGCGATGCGATCCTTGAGCGATGACGTGGTGCCATCTGCGGCAGGAATGTCCTGCTTGCCTTGGCCAGTCGAAGCGATCGCCGCGTCCATCATCATGTCCTGTTCAAGTGGTACTCGGCAATTACCACAGCAAGTATCAGCAGCGAGCCCTTGGCAAGCAACTGATAGAAGGTTGGCACGGACGTCAGTATCATTCCGTTGTTGAGGACGCCAATGATGGCGACGCCCAGCAGTGCGCCGACGATCGTGCCCTTGCCGCCCTGCAAGGCGCAGCCACCAAGAACGGCCGCTGTGATGGCCTCGAGTTCCAGGCCTTGGGATCCGGATACGGGCTGCCCGGAGCCGGTACGGGCAGCCAACAGAATCCCGGCCAATCCGGCCGCCACTCCACTCATGATGTAGATGCCGACGCGGTAGCGGTTGATGTTGATGCCGGAGAAGCGTGCGACAACGGGATTGCCGCCCAGGGCATAGATGTTGCGGCCAACGATCGAGCGGGCAAGGAAGAGATGGAACACGATCGCGGTCAGCAAGAGAATCCAGATCAGCAGAGGCAGGCCGAGGATTCGTCCGATCCCGATGAAGCGGAAAGTGTCGCTGAAAATCGCGATCGATTGCCCATCGGACATGATGAACGCGATGCCGCGGAAGATCGCCATCGTACCGAGAGTCGCGATGACAGCGTTGACCCGCCCATAGGTGATGATGATGCCGTTCACGAGGCCGGCAAGACCGCCCAGGACCAGGCCGGCAAGAATGCCCGCGGCGGGTGATCCGGTGGCCTGGATGGCCATTGCCGTCGATACTGTGGTCAGACCGACAATTGCGCCGACGGCAATATCGAGCCCTCCGGCGACAATAACCACGGTCTGGCTCATCGCCAGAACGCCCAGGATGGTAATGCCTAGACCGATGTTCAGCAGGTTTCGGCTGGAGAAGAACACGTCGCCTCTCAGGGTGCCGAAAATGAGCACGAGAATGGCGAGAGCAACAAGAAGGCTTATGTTGTGAATGCCGATGCGCTCTGCGATGCGCAAGGAAGCGCGCCTTTTGCCGGTTTGCGTTGTTGCTGTCCTGAGCTCAAGGCTGTTCACTGAATTTGTCCTCCAAGCGATGCTGCAGATTGAGGCATGGCATGTCTGAGGATCGTGGCCTCGTCGATGTCAGGGCGGGAAAGTTCGGCCGTGATCCGGCCTCCAGCCATAACAAGCACCCTGTCGGCCAGCCCGATCAGTTCCGGCATTTCCGAGGAAATCAGGATTATGCTGATGCCGCTGGCGGCGAGTTCGTCGATCAGGCGATAGATTTCCGCCTTGGCGCCGATGTCGATGCCGCGGGTCGGCTCGTCGAGGATGAGAAGCATCGGCTGCCGCGCAAGCCAGCGCGCGAGAACGACCTTCTGTTGGTTGCCACCCGATAATTTCGAAACCTGTTCGTCGAGGTTGGGCGCCTTGATCGACATCTTTGCTGCAAGCGGTGAGACGATCTCCAGTGCCTTGCGCCGGTTGAAGAAGCCGAAGGTCGACGTTCTGTCGGGCACGCAAAGCGAGGCGTTATCAAGAATGCTTCGGAACAACAGCAGCGCCTCGTGCTTGCGGTCTTCCGGGGCAAAGCCGATGCCCGACACGATCGCTGCATGCGGGCTGTTAGGGCCAACGGGCACACCATTCATCGTTATGGTTCCGTCGACGCGCCTATCATAGCCGACAATCGCCTTTGCCAGTTCGGATCGACCCGCACCCATAAGGCCGGCAATGCCGAGCACCTCGCCACGGCGGACCTTGAGGCTCACATCGGTGACGTGGTCGGTGGTCAGGCCCGTCACCTCCAGCAACGGTTGCCCCGATTGCCACGTCTCGCGCGTAAACAGATCGGCTATGTCGCGGCCCACCATGAGCTTGGCTATGGTCTGCTCGCTGGCACCGGCAGCGGGGGAATCATCGACCAGCCGGCCGTCCCGCAAAACGACAATGCGATCCGCAAGGTCGATGACCTCGTTCAGCCTGTGAGAGATGTAGACGATCGAAGTGCCCTCGCCGCGCAGCCGGCGAATTACTGAAAACAGACGGCGCGCTTCGTCGTCGGTCAGTGACGAGGTCGGCTCATCGAATGCGATCAGCCGGCCGCCGGCACGTATGGCGCGCATGATTTCGATCATCTGGCGCTGTGCCGGACCGAGTGTGCTGCAGAGTTGACGCGGCAGCATATCCTGCTGCATGCCGAAGGTCGCAAGCACCTTATCAGTCTGGTCCTCGAGCCTGTGCCAGTCGAGCAGGACGCCTGCCAGCCGCGGCAGTTCGCCGACGAAAATGTTCTCGGCCACGGTCAGGTTCGGAACGATCTCCGGCTCCTGATGGATGACGCGTATTCCGGCTCTGTGGCTGTCGCGCGGTTCGCTGAAAACGATCGGCGTGGAGCCATGCAGCACGGTGCCGGTGTCCGGTGCGAACACGCCCTCGAGAATTCGCATCATTGTCGACTTGCCGGCGCCATTCTCGCCAACCAGGGCAAGCACCTCTCCTGGCCGAAAGGCAATCGAGACATTGTCGAGCGCCTGCACGACGCCGAAGCACTTCGATATCCTGTCGAGCGAGAAGAAATCCGATTGCATCAAAAGCTCCTCCCGAGGATCGGTCCCGTGTGCCCGCCGACGAACTGCCGGCCCAAAGAGCGTCATGCGCACTGCGGCGCATGACGCATATCTGGTTCAGTGGCAGAGCTTGGCTTTGTAGTCCGACGCAAAATTGTCGGCGGTGATGTATTCCGGGTCAGTGAAGGATTGAACGGGAAGCTTCGTTCCGTCCTTGATGGAGGCCAAGAGAATCTTCACCGCCAGCGCGCCATGATTTTCCGAATTGAGCCACATCGTACCACGGAACGCCGAGGGCTTTCCGGATCCGAAGGCATCGCAGGCGCGGCTCCCGTCGATGCCGATCCCCATGCCCTGGTCTGCGGAATAGCCGGCATTCTCCAGTGCTCGCGCACCACCCAGCACGCCGTCATCGTTGCATGAATAGAATATCCAGTTCGTGACGCTGGGATTGGCCGTCAATGTGGTGGTCATCACATCGATGGCGTTGACCATCGTATTGTCGTAGGGGACGCGAACGATGCTGCCCGGCTTGAAATCGGGCACCGCCTTCAGGAACGCTTCTTCCGCGCCCTTGTTGCGCTGCATGCAGGTATCGGCCTTGCGGTCCTCGATCGAGGCGATGCGCACCTCTTTGCCCGCCCAGCCTTCAGCCTTGTAGAGCTTGGCAAGCTCTTCGCCCACCCGCGCACCGATATTGTAAGCATTCATGCCGACATAGGGGACCTGGGTGCCATCCTGGTAGTAGATATCGTCGTCCACCGCCACCAAGGGAATTTTTGCGGCCTTTGCTTTCTCCGCGATGACCGGTCCCAGCGCCTTGTCGGGGACAACGATGGCGATGCCTTTCACGCCATCGCCGACCATCGTATCGAAGGTCGTGATCGTCAAATTGGCGTCGAACTGAACGTCCTGCGACACGAACGCGGCCCCTGCCGCCTCAGCCGCTTTCTTGGCGCCGCCGACTTCGGCGACAAACCATGGATGGTCTCCCATCTTGTTGATGTAGCCGATCTTGATGTCGTCTGCGCTTGCTGCGCCACTCATCAGTCCGGCAGCCAGTACCGCAAATGTCGCCAAAGCCTTTGTTGTGGTTTTCATGAAGATCCTCCCTGAGCTCAATGGTGGTTGCTAGTCGTGGTAGAGAACCGAGCGCCCACCATCGATGGTGATCGTCTCGGCATTTATGAACGGCGCTTCGTCCGAAGCGAGGAAAACCGCCGTCATTGCAACCTCGTCCGGCCGGCCAATTCGCTTGGGCGGATGGAGGTCGTAGGCTCGCCGCTTCTCCTCGGCGGGGTTCGGGAATGTGTTCCAGTAGGCTTCCGCGATTGGCGCCTCGATATAGCCGGGGGCGATCGCGTTCACCCGGATACCGCGTGCGGCATATTCGATGGCCAACGAACGGGTCAGGCCCAAAAGTGCATGCTTGGCGACCGGATACGGAAACGTATGGGGAATGATCTGGAAGGCGTGACAGCTCGCTATGTTGACGATGGACCCCGAGCCCTTCGCCAGCATCGTCGGCAAAACCGCCTTGGCGCAGAACCACGCGGCCTGGAGGTCGAGCTTGAGGCAGCGCTCCCATTCCTCATCCGGCATCATCAGTGGTTCGTAGAAGACGTTGGCACCGGCATTGTTGACCAGAATGTCGACGCCGCCATAGGCCGTGATCGTCCGCGCGATCATGTCCGCGACTGCGGATGCGTCGGTGACGTCCGTCTCGATGAACAGGGCGTCCGCGCCCTGGGCACGCAATTCGTCGGCGATCGCTTTGCCGCTTGCCGCATTCAGTTCGGCAATGACGGTCTTTGCCCCATGCATCGCAAAAGCCCGGGCGGTGGCGGCACCGATGCCTTGGCCGGCGCCCGTGATGATTGCGATCTTTCCTTGCAGCCGGCTTGCCATTGCATTCACCAGTCAACCACGGTGCCGTCCGGCATGACGGCATTGCGGGCATGCAGCACTTCCTGCTTAAAGGGGTGACGCGCGATGACGTCCTCATTGACGGTGACGCCAAGGCCCGGCAGTTCGGGCAGGTCCCAGCGGCCTGGTTTACGCCGAATTGGCCAGGTAACGACCTCGTCGTACCAGGCGACGGCACCGGACATCTCCTCCTGAATGACGACGTTTGGCGTCGATATGCCGAAGTGAAGAGCAGCGACGCCAGCGATCGGACCGAGCGGGTTGTGCGGCGCAAGGCCGATGCCTGCCGTTTCCGCCATGGCCGCGATCTTCTTTGTCTCCAGCAGACCGCCAGTGTGGCAGATATCAGGCTGGGCAATGTTGAAGGCACGGGCTGCGATCGAGTGCGTGAATTCGCGACGTCCGATCAGCCGCTCGCCGGAAGCGATCGGCACGGCCGATCGCGCCGTGATATGCGCCAGTCCGGCAACATCTTCGGGCGGCACGGGTTCTTCCGCGAACATGATGCGGGCCGGCTCGATTGCTCTGAGGTAATCCATCGCAGCGTTAACGGATGCAGGGCGTCCATGGAAATCGACCATGATGTCGATGTCCGGACCTATGGCCTTGCGAAGTGAGCCAACCATGTTGGCGACAGAATCAACGGCTTTCGCAGGCGATACGTAGTGGGTGTAGGGAATGCAGACGACCTTGACCGCATCGTAGCCTGCTTGCGTCACGATGCGTCCGCGTTCCACGATGGCATCCGCGGATCCGGTCTCATAGACCGCTTTCATGTCCCCGAGGCCGAGATGCGTATAGGTGCGCAGATAGTCGCGGACCTGACCGCCCAAAAGGCGCCAGACGGGGACGCCCAATGACTTGCCCAGGATGTCCCAGAGCGCGATCTCGATGCCGCTGACGGCGGACATTCCCTCGACGCCGAGACGCCAAAATCCGTGGCGCGTAAGTATCTGGTAGCACTGCTCCACGTTGCGCGGATCTTGCCCGATGAGCAGGGCCTCAAGGTCCTGAAGCGCCCCAACGACGGCTCTGGTCTTCCATTCCAGCGTTGCCTCACCCCAGCCAAACAGGCCTGGCTCGTCGGTTTCGACGCGAACGAAGACCCAGTTGCGCATTTCCGCATTGCAGACGCGCGCCTTGATGGCCGTGATTTTCATTGGTCCTCCCAGACCTGCCGTCTTTTTTCGAAGGCGATATGTATGATTTATGGATAATATGGACGAGTCAAGCGCAACGTCGATGTGGACCAAGGCCGTCAAGGAACTGGTCCTCAGGAGGATCCGAGCAATTGTCGATCAATCCTTGTCCGCCGATGGAAGGGCTGTCAGCCGCCGATCCGCGAACATCGCGGAAAAGGCGCGGCTAAATCACCGCGCAGACTGTTTTCGTCTCGAGATAGTTCTCCAGGCCTGGTGCGCCGTTCTCATAGCCCCAACCGGATTGCTTGTGGCCGCCCTTCGGCAATTCCGGCGAGAAGTAGGAATGGCAATTGATCCAGACGGTGCCCGACCGGATACGTGCGGCAAGGCGATGCGCAGCGGAAAGGTCGCGGGTCCAGACGCTTGCGGCGAGGCCGTAGGGCGAATCGTTCGCATGGCTGATCGCCTCCGCAACATCGTCGAACGGTGTCACGGCAACGACGGGGCCGAAGATTTCCTCGCGCATCATGCGCATGTCAGGCCGTACGCCGGTAACCACGGTCGGCTCGAAGAAGTTGTCGAAGCGCCGGCCGCCGGCGATTATCTCGGCGCCGCTGGAAACACCATCGCCGACATAGAAGGCGACGCGCGCGGCCTGGGTCCCGTTGACCAGCGGACCAAGGTCGGCATCCGGGTAAAGCCCGTGTCCGAGACGCAGCTTTCGCGCCTCCCCTGCCAGGCCCTCCACCAGACGGTCGTAGATCGAGCGATGCGCATAGACACGCGAGCCGGCGACACAGACCTGGCCGGCATTGGCGAAGATCCCCCGCGCCACTCCGGGGATTGCGAGCCCCATGTCGGCATCCGGCATGATGATGGCCGGCGACTTGCCGCCCAGTTCGAGCGTCAGTTTCTTCAGATTGCCGCGCGCTGCGGAGACGATCATCTTTCCGACTTCCGTCGAACCGGTGAAGGCGACTTTATCGACATCGGGGTGTGCGGTTAGCGCCGCGCCCACAGTTTCACCGAGACCGGTCACGATGTTGACGACGCCGTCCGGCAAGCCGGCTTCGATCATCAGTTCACCAAGCCGCAGCGCGGTGAGCGACGTTTCCTCAGCCGGCTTGAGCACGATCGCACAGCCGGCCGCAAGCGCCGGGGCGAGCTTCATCGAGGCCATGAGCAGCGGCGAATTCCATGGCGTTATGGCCGCCACAACACCGATCGGCTCGCGCACCGTATAGGCGAAAATCTTCCTGCCTGCCGGCTGATGGCCGATGGAGGTGGGAATTGTCGTGCCGAGGATTTTCGTGGCAAAACCGGCAAAATAGCGGAACTGCTCGGCCGAGGCGGGAATCTCGGCGAAGCGTGAGGTCTTCAGCGACTTTCCTTGGTCAAGCGTCTCGAGTTCTGCAAGCTCATCGGCATGGCGTTCAATCAGGTCGGCGATGCGCCATAGCAGCTTGCCGCGTGCCGACGGTGTCATGTCGCGCCAGCTCTCGCCCTCGAAAGCAGCACGCGCCGCAGCAACGGCGCGGCCGGCGTCATCGGCTGTGCCTTGCGCCAGCAGCGCGAGCGTGTCGCCATTCGCAGGATCGGTCGCGGGCAAGGTTGCGCCATCGCTGGCGTCGCACCAGCCGCCGCCGATCAGGTGCTGCATTCTAGGTTTGGCCAGGAACGCCTTGACGCCTTCGTGCCTGGGTTCGCCGTTTCGAATGGTGATCGTCATGTCCGCATCCCGCGACCGAGTGCCTCGACCGCCGCGAGAGCACCGCGGATGATGGAATGATAGCCCGTGCAGCGACAGATGTTGCCTTCGAGCGCGGCGCGGATCTGGGACTCGTCGGGAGCCGGGTTCTCGCGCAGCAGCGCGGTCAGCGCGACAGTGAAGCCGGGTGCGCAGTAGCCGCACTGGAAGGCGTTTTCGGCCGCAAGAATCTCGCGCAGGACGGCGGCTTCGGGAAGGTCGTCGAAACCTTCCGGGGTGATGATGGTGGCGCCGTCGAGTTGCCACGACATGAGCAAGCAAGCATTGACGGCGCGATCGTCCATCAGCACGGAACAGGCGCCGCAGCGACCGATGCCGCAAGCCTTCTTGGCGGCGGTCATGCCGAGATGATCGCTCAGCAGGTCGATCAGGCGCAACTCGGCGGGCACGGCCAGCGCCTGGCGGCAGCCGTTGAGGTCAAAGGCGATCTCGATGTCGGCGCTCACGCCGCAATCCCCTGCAAGGCGTCGAGCACCCATTCAGGATCGACCGGGATGCGCTCGGGCCAAACGCCTATGGCGTCCGCAATCGCGTTGACGATGGCTGGGGTCACGGCGCCGATGCCAAGCTCGCCTGCCCCGCGAGGCCCAAACGGGTCGCACTTGTCGAGATCCTCCAACGCGAAGGTCGTGTGGCTTTCCGGCGCGTCGGCAATGCTTGGCAGCATGTAGAAATCGAGGTTGCCGGCAAGATACCGGCCATCCCGCATGGCCGCGTCCTCGGTGAGGGTGAAGCCCAGCCCCTGGACGCTGCCGCCTTCGATCTGGCCGAGATAGGCGGCGGGATCGAGCATCGGTCCGGCTGCGGTGTGCTGGTGGAGATCGAGCACGCGTACCTGTCCGGTGATGCGGCT
This sequence comes from Mesorhizobium sp. M0800, assembly GCF_040320095.1. Classification (NCBI taxonomy): domain Bacteria; kingdom Pseudomonadati; phylum Pseudomonadota; class Alphaproteobacteria; order Hyphomicrobiales; family Phyllobacteriaceae; genus Mesorhizobium; species Mesorhizobium sp. M0800. The sequence goes on along the minus strand of NZ_JAMYOZ010000018.1, from coordinate 70,777 downwards.
GACGGCAACGCGCGCCAGTGTCGCGCCGAAGGCAAAGATCAGGCGTGCATTGCGCTCCAGATAGTCCGATTTCGGAAACTCGAAGCTGGCTGCGGCAGAGGGCAGGTTTTCCGGAGGCAGCGCCTCGGCAAGCTCGGCGAAACTCATCAACAATGCGCTGCTGTTGGAATGTCGCTCGACGATGCCGCCGGGTGCCAGTGCCAGCGTGCCGGCATCGCGGCCAAGCAACTGGCCGGCTGCGGCCAGCAGATCGCGCGCAAAAGGTGGCGCCGCGACTGCCGCGACCCGCCAGACCACGTGAGTGCCCCGCGAGGCGGTAGAGGAACCGGATTCGGGCGTCGCGGCCGTATCGCCCGTGATCGGCCGGACATCGTCGCGGCCGCAGCCGAGCGCACTGGCGACCGCGGCCGTCACCGAGGTGAGCAGGCCCTGCCCCATCTCGTCCAAGCCATAGAGAGCTTCGATCATACCGTCCGGAGCCAGGCGCAACGCGCCTCCGGCCGGGTCCGGCGGCAGCGTGCCTAGTCCGTTGCCTTGATAGTTCATCGCCATCCCGACGCCGATCGTCTCATAGCCGTCGAACGACGGACCGCGCGGCTTAGCCCAGATCGGATCGGCGGCGGCGGCTTGCAGCATCTCGGCCAGGCGTTCAGACGGCGCGACCTGCTGGCCGAGATAGCCCGGCGTGCCAGGCTCGCGCAGATTGCGGCGCCGTATCTCCACAATGTCAATGCTGGCGGCTTCGGCCAGCCGGTCGAGCTGGCACTCGACCGCGAAAGCCATCTGGTTGGCGCCGAAGCCGCGAAACGCGCCGCCGACGCCGTTGTTGGTATAGGCGAGCCGGCCTGAGCTGAGGACGTTGCCGACGACATAAGGCCCGCAGGCGTGTTCGAGCGCCGTCTCAAGCACGCCCGGGCCGAGCGACGCATAGGCGCCGGCATCCGCGATCACGTCCACCTGCTGGGCGAGCAGCCGACCCTCGGCGTCGCTGGCGGTGCGCATGTGGATGCGCATGGCATTGCGCTTGGTGCCCGCGATGACGGATTCCGCTCGGTCGAGATGCAGCCGCACGGCGCGTCCGGTCTTCAGCGCCAGCAGCGCCAAGGCCGGCTGCACGGTCAGCTCATCCTTGCCGCCGAAAGCACCGCCAGTCGGGCTGGTGACCACCCGTATCTGCTCTTCCGGCAGACCGAGGATGCGCGAGAGTTGCATACGGTCGCGCCGGCCATGCTGCCCACCGGCAAAGACGTTCAGCGTGCCATCCGCACCGAGGAAAGCATACCCGCCCTCCGTCTCCATAAAGCCGTGCATCTGGCGTGGCGTTTCGTAGACAGCCTCGACGATATGAGCCGCCTTGGCGAAAGCCGCGGCGGCATCGCCACGCGTGAACTCGAACCTGCACTGCAGATTGCCGGAGGCGTGGACCGGCTCCGCTCCAGCGGCGAGCGCCTGTTCAGGATCGTCCACGGCTGGCAGTGGCTCGTATTCGACCCTGATGAGAGCAAGCGCGAGTTCGGCCGTCTGCGTGTCAACGGCGGCAACAGCAGCAACCGCGTCGCCGACATAGCGGACCTTGTCGAAGCACAGTGCCGGCTGATCTTGCACGACAATACCGAAGGCATTGCTGCCGGCAATGTCGCGGTGCGTGACAACCGCTGCGACTCCTGGCAGCGCCTCGGCCGCGCTCGTATCGATGGAAACGATCCTTGCATGGGGAATGCCGGCGCGCCGAATGCGCCCGACCAGCATACCGGGCTCGCGATGGTCGGTCAGGTATTCGAGCCGGCCGGCGATTTTCGGCGCGCCGTCCGGCCGCTGGTACCAGCGCGAGCCGGTTTGCGACCGGGACACAAGAACCTCGGCAGGCGGCTTTCCGGACGGCACGGTCCGCCGGCGCGGCGAATGTGCTCCTTGGGACAACTTGCCGCCGAGCCCGAAGACCAGCGCATTCGCCGCGACACTGCGCCGATAACGGCCGGACCCCCACGAATCGTCGATCGCCGGCGCCCCTTCGAGAATTGCGGCGTGCAGCTCGGCCCAATCGATCTCTTGGAGGCGCCGGCCGATGAGCAGCGCTTCGGCGTGGCCGAGACGGGCTGCTTCCCCGCCGCCGCTGGCCGCGAGCCGCGCGATCGTGACACGATCGTCCGCCGTTTCGATCAACCCGGCGACACCGGCCACGCTTGGGGTGAAGGCGGCGCGCAGGCCGACTTTGCGATGGGTCCAGCGGGCGGCGGTTGGCTGCGGTGGAACAATGACCGTCTCAATAGGGCCCGCTGACGGTGCGTCGGCCAACCATTGCGCGAGCGGCACGACGGCGCGCCCAGCCGGTGAGACGATCCCCAGCTTCGCGTCGATCGCGAGCAGGGCCGGCAGAAGGCAACCCGTGCGCCCCGCGACGTTTCCGCCCAGCGTTGCGAGATTGCGGACGGCGGGTCCCGCCGTGGCGCGGACGGCGGCTGCGAGCAGCGGCAAAGTCTCGCCTATCGCCCGGTCACGCTCCAAGGCACCCAGGGACGTCAGTGCGCCGATGCGGAAGCCGTCGCCGGCCGGCTGGATGCCCTTCAGGCCAGCGATACGGCCGATACTGACAAGGCGCCGCGGCTTTGGCAGGCCCTTCGCCCAGCCGAGTTGCAGCGCCGTGCCCCCGGCGACCAGTTGCGACGCGCCCTCGCCTGCCAATGACAGCGCCTCGGCAACGGAGATCGGGCGAAGCACCTGGAGACCCGGCTCGGTCATGTGGCTCCGGCGGCCGTGCCGAAACGGATGCCCCTTTCCTTCAGCCAGCGGCGGTAGGCGATGGAGGACCCGTCGGCGCGGGTCGGGATTTCCATCCGCGGCTCGAGCGGAAGGCGCAGCGGCCGCTGGTTCTCCACGATGATCCGGTCTTGCAGGAAGATGACCTGTTCGAAGTTGAGCAACGCCGTCTGCGTCGAAGCGGAGTCGACCAGATACATGACCGGCTGGGCGCGGCAGAGGTCTTCCTCGATGGGCTGAATGAACAGCGCGATCGCGTCGAGCCGGTCCGGCGCCACGGGGCACACGCGATAGAGCATCACCACGAATGGGCTCGGCACGCGAAAGGTCAGATGCACGAACGCGCCGGAGCTTTCCGTGGCGGCGATGCGCGGCTGGAAGAACGTGCAGTTGGTCGCCCAGACCTCGTCCACGTCGCGACGGATCTCGCTCAGATAGGCCGGCACCTCCGTGTGCGGCTCCGAGCCGAGAATGTCGGTATGCACGAAGGGGAAATGCGCCATGTCGAGGAAGTTCTCCACGACACGCAAACCCGAAGCCCGCATCATCACCCAGCCGCAGGGCACGTAGCGCCGGTCGGGCTCCGATGCCTCGGCGATCTCGAAGATTTCCTTCCCGGGCTCGCCCAGCGTGGTCCAGACGCAGCCGTAGCGCTGCCGGACGGGCAGCGCGGGGCCGCGGCCGCCGTCGTCCAGGACCTCCCGGACGGTAATTGCGCCCGCGGCGTCACGGACCAGTTCGATGTCCTGTCCGAGCAGCCGCGTGCGGCTTGGCGCGCCACCTAGATCGGCCGCCGTCTCCACCGCGTACCAGTCGTCCAGTGCCGCCTTGTCCGTCGTCTTCATGACCGGGGCTCGCCTTATTGGGTCCACTGCAGGCTGCCGCCGGAATTCTCGGCGAGGAAGGCGGCGCGCCGGGCGAACAGGCCAGGTGCGACGCGATGGATTTCGGCAATGATCTCGCGCAGGTCGCCGGTGCGCAGCACGCCGTGCTCGACGAGGATCTCGCCATCGACCATCGTCAGGGACACGTCGCTGCCGCGCACGGCGTGGACGAGATTGTGGTGGAGATTGAAATAGGGTCCGTCGCGGAAGACCGGCGTCATGCGCGGCGTATCGGTGCGGACCGCGATGATGTCGGCACGCTTGCCGACCTCGATCGAGCCGATCTCATGATCGAGGCCGATCGCCTTTGCACCAAGGATCGTGGCCATGCGCAGCACCTGCCAGCTATCCATTGCGGCGGCGTCGCGGTCCTTCAGCTTGCCTAGCAACGAAGCCACCTTCATCTCTTCGAACATGTCGAAATTGTTGTTCTCCTTCTCGCCGTCCGTGCCGATGCCAACCGACACGCCGGCCTTCAGCATCTCGGCCACCAGCGCGATGCCGCTCGCCAGCTTCATGTTGGAAACAGGGTTGTGGGCGACCGAGACGCGGCGCTTCGAAATAAGCTCGATCTCGTCCCGGTCGAGCCAGACGGCGTGGGCGATCATGGCGCGCGGCGTTTCGAAGAAGCCAAGGTCATCCAGCGCGAACATCGGGCGTTTGCCGTAACGCCGCTCAAATTCCGCGATCTCGATCTCAGCCTCGCTGCAATGGGTGTGGAAGCCGGTCTCGTATTTCCTTGCGAGGTCGATCGCCCGGCGCTGGCCGGCCTCGTCCGCATAGAACAGATGCTCCAGCCCGACCCACACATTGATGCGCCCGCCCGCCTTGCGGTGCCAGCCTTCGATCATCGCCTCGTTCATGTCGAGCGTGTCAAAGTAGTCGTAGTCCGGATGCTCGCCGACATAAGGCACGGCGATGAGGCGGTTGCCGATCGCCTCGGCCGCCCTGGCGCTGCCCTCCATGAAACGCCACATGTCGACGACGGTCGTCGTGCCGCCGAGCACGGATTCCGCGTAGCAGAGCCACGACGCCGCCTCGGCCTCGTGTGGCTGCAGCACGCGATGCATCGGATTGATATGGAGCGTCAGCCAGTCCCAGACCGGCAGGTGCTCCGCCGTGCCGCGCAGGAAACCGGAATGCGCATGCGCGTTGACCAGCCCGGGCAAAAGCACCGCATTGTCGAGCTTCTTCACGGCTACGGCCGGATGAAGGGCGCGCAATGCAGCTAGTGCGCTGACCGCGGCGATACGACCATCCTCGACCAGCACGGCGCCGTCGGGCAACACGTGATTATCTTGATCCATGGTGAGCAGCGTGTCGGCAGCGAGGATGAGGCCTTGGGTCATCGCGGGTACTCCGTGTGCGGTCCGTCGGTCATGACGTCCTCAAGCTGCAGCGAGCAGGAAATCGGCGGCACGCTCGCCGATCATCGTAGCGGGCGCGTGGGTGTTGCAGGTCGGGATCGTCGGGATCACCGAGGCGTCGGCGATATGCAGCCCATCCAGCCCGTGCACGGCGAGGCGGCTGTCGACGACGGCCATTGCGTCGTCGCCCATCTTGGCTGTTCCGCAGGTGTGGAAGAACGTCGAGCACGCCTCGCGGATGAAGGCGATTGTCTCGGTGCGGGTCAGTCGGCGGTCAGGTGCGGCAAAGTTGCGGAAGACACCGGCGTTCGCCTTTGCAGCCGCCATCTCCATCACCATCTCGACCGCAGTGACCATGGCGTCGAGGTCTTCCGGTTCCGCCAGAAAGTTCGGTTGGATTTCGAGCGGCCCGCCGGGCTTGCCATTGAGCAACTTCAGGTGCCCGACGCTCTTCGAGCGCATGAGACCCGCACCGAAGGAAAAGACATCGCCGGATACATCGTAGCGCGCGCGTATCGCAGGTTCGGCGCTGTTGCCCTGGACCGGGAAGGCGTGGAGGTCGGACTGCGGCAGATCCAGCCGCGACTTCCAGTTGACCATCGAGCCGCCGCCATTGCCCACCATTGGTCCGATCGGTCGTTTCGCGCGGAAGACGCAGGCCTGCGCCAGCGGATGGTCCTGAAGGTTCCGGCCGACGCCCGGCAGAGCGCAAACGACTGCGATGCCAAGACGCTTCAGCTCGACCGGATCGCCGATGCCCGACAGCATCAGCATGCGCGGAGTGTCGATGGCCCCGGCCGCGAGCACCACGCTCTCGCGAGCGCGTGTTTCGCGGATTTCGCCACCGACGAGGTGCTTGACCGCGACGCATCGGCTGCCTTCGACCGTCAGGCCGATGGCCGCGGAACCGGTCAGCACCGTCAGCGTCGGGTGATCGAGGATCGGCACGAGATAGCCCGTCGCCGAACTCCAGCGCTTACCGTCGCAGATGTTGAAATTCGCGACAGCAGCCCCCTCGTTGCTGGCGCCATTAGGGTCATCGATCACCCGGATGCCGATCTCGTCCGCGCCGTCGATCAGCGCCTGCGCGACCGGGTGCAGCATCGCCGGCCGTTCGATACGGAGCGGACCGCCCGCACCGCGAAACTCGCTTGCGCCGTCGCGCCAGTCCTCGCAGCGCCGGAAATAGGGCAGCACGTCGGCGAAGCTCCAGCCCTTCGCGCCGCCGGCTTCCCAGGCATCGTAGTCATTCGGATGGCCGCGATACCACACCATCGCGTTGACGGCGCTTGAGCCGCCCAGCACGCGGCCGCGCGGGATGCCGATGGTACGGCCGTTCACGCGCGATGTCGGAGCGTAGTCATAGCCCCAGTCATAGGTGCCGCGGCCGAGCGGCACCCACTGGCCGGGGTCGTCGATCTTTGCGACCCCAAGACCCGCCGGACCGGCCTCGATCAAGAGGACGTCCGCACCGGCGTCGACCAGCCGTCGCGTCACCGCGCAGCCGCCGGAACCCGAGCCGACCACGATATAGTCGTAGCCGGACTTGAGCGCGCGTCGGGGGATGACGGATCGGATGGCGCCCATGGTTTCGTCAGTTGTGCTCGCTCGGGCCCATGATGACGATGCCTTCGCTCGCCTCGACGTGGCGGACGAAGATATACTTGTCCTCGCGGCCGTCACTGTGCTTGCGCTTGATGTCCGGCTGGACCGTTCCCGAGACCTTGGCGACCAACATATAGGGCGCATCTACGGCGAGCCCCCTTGCGCAATGCGCGTCGAACTCCTCCACCGTGCGCGCCGTATGGGCATTCTCGATGCCGGCGCCGCGCGCGATCGCGGCAAGGTCGACACGGCCCAGCGCCGTGTGGGTCGGCGGACCGCCGATCGACTGGTAGCACTCATTGTCCCAGACCACGACGAAGAGGTTCTTCGGCTGCTCGTTTCCGAGCGTGGCCAGGATGCCCAGGTTGAAGAGCAGGCCGCCATCCGTATCGAGCGAAATGACGCGGCGGTGCGGCAGGCCGGCGGCGAGCCCGAAGGCCTGCGGCGTGACGCAGCCGAGTTGCTGCTGGAACAGGCTCGCCTCGCGCATATGCGGCGCGGCGTTGTACCACTCGTCGACGCTGCCGCCGAGCGAAAGGATCACCAGCTCATCCTTCAGCCGCGCGGCAAGCGCCTTCATGCAGTCGAAGCGTTTCATCGCACCACCTCGCCGCCGAGCGCCACGGCCGAATGGTAGTAGGACGCATAAGACCAGGAATAGGCGTCAACGATGGCGCGCTCGATCTTCGCCTCCTCGGTGACGATCCGGTACGGCACGCGTAGCGCGTTCAGCACCGGCTCCATGGTGATGCCATGCGGAATAGCCCACCAGTTGTTCTCTCCGAGCTCGCCGCGATAGCTCATCAGCATCACGACCGGGATGCCGGCTCCAAGGCCCATGCGGGCCAGCGGCTCGACCGAGGCGCGCAAGCCGGAATTTTCCATGACCAGCGCCGCGCGCTTGCCCGACAGGAAGACCCCGCCGCAGATCGCCGCGCCCTCACCCTCGTTGGTGACGCGGATCGTGCGGATATCCGGATCAGCATCAAGGGCCGGGTAGAGCTCCTTGAACAGCGAATCGGGCAGGTAGCAGACGATGCTCACTCCCGCCCGCTTAAGCCCCCGAATGACCGCGTCGACCGCACTCTGCTTCATGACATCCCCTTCGGCCGGGAAGTCTCGCAAAGCTCAGTTGTTCGAGATAGGGACAAATTACTCTCTTTATCGATGCGCAAAATGCAACAACTAATCATGCAACGCCTCGACCATGCGGGCCAGCAGCGCCGCGAATGCGGAGGCCGCATCCGACATTTCGCGTTCAAGTCGGGCGAGCAGCATCAGTCGGTGCGGGTTCATGCGAGAATCGCGCAACGGCACGAAAACGATCGATCCGTCAGCCACTTCCGGTTCGATGCCGAGCTTGGTGCGAAGCACCACGCCGAGGTTGAGGCGCACCATCTCGGTCATCAGTCCGATCGAGTTGGTCCGCGACCGTCGCGTGATGTCGATCATGGAGCGCCCGATCGCATCGTCGATCGAAATGCCCAAAGCAAGGCTGTTGTCCGAGACGATGACCTGTTCGCCGGCAAGATCGAACAGCTTCACTTCCTTGCGGCCGGCAAGGCGGCTGTCCGGATGAGCGACGACGCCGAGCGGCAGAGGCGTGCTCGCGATCTTGCGCACGTTGCGCGGCACGCGCACGTCGAAAGCAAGCGCCAGATCGCATTCGCCGTCGGCAACTGCATCGCAGGCCCGCTGCGACCCGGCGACATGCACATCGACCGAGATCTGCGGGTGGCGTTTCCAGAATTCCTTCAGCGCGTTCGGCACCAGCCCGCGCGCCGCGCTCTCCACGATTGCCACGGACAACGAGCCGCGGTTGAGGCCACTGAGATCATTGATCTCGGACGAGGCGCGCGCCAACTCGGTGATGCTCTGACGCGCGTGGTAGAGCAGAAGCTCGCCTGCGCTGGTCAGTTTCAGTCGCTGGCGCACACGCTCGAAGAGCGGCGTGCCCAGTTCGTCCTCCAGACCCTTGATGACGCGGCTGATGGAGGACGGCGCAACGTTGAGCGCCTGCGCGGTCTGGCGCACCGAGCCCAGCCGCGCAACCAGTTGGAAATAGTGGATGCGCGGTGAGACCAGGCCGAGTCGGAAGGGATCCACTCAGGTGGCCTCGAAGGCCGGGACGATCTCCATTTCCGGCACCAGCACGAGACCCTTGTCGGTGATGCGGATTTCGGGGATCACCGAGAGCGGGATGAGGTTGAAGCCCATATACGGGATGGAGCAGCCGGCCGCCTCCCATTCCCGCTTGAGGACCTTCACCTCCTCCGCGACCTCAGTGACGCGCTTGTCGGACAGGAGCCCGGCGATCGGCAGTTCGACCATGGCGGTCACCTTGCCGTCGACGACGACACAGACGCCGCCTTGCGTTTCCTCGATCGCCCGCAGCGCCACCTGCATGTCGGCCTCGCTGACGCCGGCGATAATGATGTTGTGGCTGTCATGGCCGACGGACGACGCGACGGCGCCGCGCTTGAGCGTGAAATTGCTGAGCAGCCCGTAGGCGACATTGCCGTCCGACTTGCCATGGCGCTCGACAACGGTGACGAAGCACAGGCCGTGGCGGTCGAAATGGTTCTGCCAGTCGTCGGCCGGATGGAGCGTGATCTTCTGGTGGCCGAGCGTGATCCCCGGCAGTTCGGTGCGGATGGTATGCGCCACCACCTTGGCGGTTGGCAGGTCCGGCGTCAGCTTGATCTGCTTCGGCAGCTTCACTGTGTGGTAGGCCGTGTCCGGATAGCGATAGCGGGTCGAGAGGGCCTGGTCGAGCAGCGGCGTGATCTTGCCGTCATCGACAACGAGTTCGCCGCCATACCACGTGCTGACGGGATCAAAGCCGTCGTCGAGCAGCACCAGGTCGGCACGGCGGCCACCACCGAGGCCTCCGATTTCGCCTTCCATTGCAAAGCGCGTCGCGCCATGCAGCGAGCCCATCGACCAGGCCTGCTCCGGCGTCATGCCGGCCTTCATGGCCTCGCGCGTCACCCAGTCAAGGCCGAAGAGCATCAGGTCGTCAGCATCGCGGTCGTCGGTGCAGACCGCGATGCGCTTGTGCGAGGCTCCGAGTTCCGTGATCGTCTTGATCGCTGCGGGCAGGCTGTGCCACGGTGTCGTCGGCGGGCCGCCACGCAGGAACAGCCAGATGCCGGCTTCGAGCATGTCGTCGGCGATCTCGCGGTCGATCGCCTCATGGGTATCGGTCACGCCCGAGGCCGCATAGGCCGACACGAATTCGCGTCCATAGACGTGTCCCGACACCGGGCGGCCGCGTCTCAGCGCCGCAGCGAGGATGGCATGGCTGCGTTCATCGCCCATAGCCACTGGCACGAAATCCATCTTCTCGCCGAGCGCCACGGCTTCCGGCCATTTGTCGAACAATGCGCCGATCTTCTCGGCTGTCAGGTCGCCGCCGGCCGTTTCCAGCAACGACGATGTCGCCGGGACGGTGCTCGGTACCGTCAGGAAAATGGACAACGGCGCCAGGCGCGCGTCCTCCAGCATCGCCTCGACGCCAGCAACGTCCATGACGTTGCCGATCTCGTGGCTGTCGCAGAAGAGGGTCGTGGTGCCATTGAGCAGCGCCGCCTCGGCATAGGCGCAGGCCGTCACCATCGAGGATTCGATGTGGATGTGCGGATCGACCAGGCCGGGGGCGACGATGCCGCCCCTGGCGTCATATATCCTGGCGCTGCCGCCCTTATAAGTGCCGGCCGGCTTCACGGCGGCGATCCGCCCTCCCGACAACCAGATCTCGCGGCCTGGAAGAATGCGCTCCGAATAGGTCGACAACACGCGTGCGCCGGCAATGACCAGATCTGGATCGGCTCGCCCGGAAGCAACACCGGCCAGTCGCCGGGTCATGGACGAGAGCGGCTGGACGGAAAAGCGCGTGAGAGAGGTCATTCTGTTGCTAGCCTCGTTCTCGTCGAATGTTGGGTGTCAATGGTAATCGGGGATGCCCGGCATGGTCGTGAAGCCGGGAAGCGCGCGGAAGCGACGCACCCAGCGGCGCAGCGCCGGATACTCGTCATGGTCGACGCCGAAATCGCGGCTCAGCGCAAACGCCGGAAAAAGCGCGATGTCGGCGATGGTCGGGCGGTCCGCAGCGAACCATTCTTTGTTCTCGAAACCCCGCGCGGTCATGTGGTCGGCCATGGCACGGAGCGCTTGCGCGGCACCGGTACGCAACGCAGCCTCGTCGCCGGCGGCACCGAACATGGCATGGCGGCGCGCGGCGCCGGCAACGCCGAGATCGCCGGCAGCAAAGAAAAGCCACTGCATCACCTTGGCGAAATCCGCACCATCCGCCGGCAGCCATGCACCCGTTGAATCGTGGCTGCGCGCCAGATGGGCGATGATGGACTCGGCGCCGAACATCGTCATCTCGTCGTCGCGGAGAATGGGCAGGCTGCCCGCCGGGTTCATGGCCAGGAATGGCGGCGTCTTCTGCTCCGCCCCCGGAAATGCATCGACTGCAACGGTCTGCCATTCCAGGCCGAGCATGGAAAGCGCCAGCCGCACCTTATAGCAGTTTTCGTCCAGCTCGTAGTTGTAGAGCGTGATCCTCGCCATCATGCGGCCCACGTCGTCGAGGTCGCGCCGGTACGCCCGGTCTCGAGATGATGACGCAGCTCGCTCGTCCAAGCGAAGAAATGCTCCTGCCCCTTGCCGGCATACTTGGCTGCCGGTCCGTCAATCACGACGTGCAGGGCCGATCGTTTGTCGGTCAGTTCCTGCAGGCCAAGAAGCAGCGTGTGTTCGCCGACCGTCAGGCTGAACACCATCCCGCTCAGCGCCTTCAGATCAGCGAGCCCGGATCCGCGGGAGAAGGGCCTGGGCGGCATGGCCCTCACGACATCGATCACCATTGCGGCGGGACTGTCGAGATACAGGCTGCGGACCGGCACCACCTCCTCTGGCAAGGCAGGCAGTTCGGGCAATGCTGCTGCCGGATCCAGTGCCGTCCAGACCATTCCAGCCGCCTCGGCCGTGCTGTAGACGGACACGGTAATGGACGCCGGCACCCTGAGATCGGGGTGGGCCGGAATGTATCGGCACTGGCCGGCCGTGTCGTACTGCCAGCCGTGATAAAGGCAGGCGATATGGTCGCCGCGGACAAAACCGAAGCTCAGCTTCATGCCGCGATGCGGGCAGCGATCCTCCCACACATGCGCTGCGCCACTGTTGTCGCGCCACACCACCAGTTCGTTTCCGCCAAGGCGGATTCCGGCCGAACTGCCCGGCTCGATCGATCCCGACAGCGCCACTGGGTGCCATCCAGCCTGTATCGTCATCCTGCGTCTTCCTCTCTGGAATATCCCCGAATTTCGGCCCGTTCGCAGTCCATCACCAGACAGTCGATTGGTCCCAGGCTACATGCCATCTCGAAGGCATCGATGAGATCGGGCTGGCCCGAAACCTGGACGACAAAAAAATCGTCCGCGGCTTCGTGCACCAGCAGATCGAGATTGAGCCGAGCGGCACGCCTGTCGGCGAACTCGCTAAAGCTCGACAACACCAGTTGGCCGACGAAGCGCAGGCGCGTTGCTTGAGACGGAGGCGCAAGGTTCTGCGCTTCCAGTAGGTGCTTCATGCCTATATTTCTCCCGGCCTGCACATTTTTTAAGCAGTTTTAGAATGTGTCTAGTTAGGCATCATTTTTTGGCTTGTGCAAGCCCCGTTTCCCTGACATCTGTTGCGTATCAGGTGATCGGACAGTTGGAAAAAGCCGCGATTATCGAACAACTCGGCAGCCGTCCGTCGCCCAAGAAAACCAGGTGCGGCTTGGGATTGCCGGTCCGGGCGGGTGAGCGTCGATGTCGTTGTCAAGTTTCATTCAGCTTATACCCAAGGTCGAGTTGCACTTGCACCTCGAGGGTGCCGTCTCCACAGAGACATTCGCCGAGCTGGCGGCGCTGAACGCGGTGTCGCTGCCGGACGGCAGACCGACATCGGAGCTCTACAGCTACGGCAACCTGCTGGATTTCCTGAAGATTTACGATCTGGTTTGCGCCTCGATCAGGACTGCGGACGATTTCTCTCGCATCACCTTCGAGGCACTGGAGCGCTGTGCGAAGTCCGGCGCACGCTACGTCGAGCTGTTCTTCAGCCCGCATGCGCATCTTGCCCACGGCGTGGCCTATTCGACTATGCTCGAAGGCATTCTCGACGGCTTTCACCGCGCAAAGGAGCGCTATGGGCTTATAGCAAAGCTGATACCGGCGCATGCAAAGCCGCTCGGCGCGGCCGGTGGGGAGCGCTTCCTGGACATGGTTCTGGCCGAGCGCCCGGCAGAGGTAATCGGCATCGGCTTCGATTACGACGAACGCCCGAACCCACCGCCGATGTTTGCGCGCATCGTCGAGCGAGCGCGGGCGGCCGGGCTCAATGTCACCAACCATGCGGGCGAGGACGGCCCGGCGGGCTACGTCCGCGATACCGTCGACGTCCTCGGCCTGAGACGGATCGACCACGGCTACCACGTGGTCGACGACCCGGCGCTGATGGAACAGTGCAGGGAAATGGGCATCGTCTTCACCTGCTGTCCGAGCACGACGCTGGCCACCACTGTCTGGCGCGACCTTTCCGCGCCCGACCACGCGATCCGCCGCATGATCGAGGCCGGGCTTACCGTGACGATCCACTCCGACGATCCGCCCATGTTCGCCACGACGCTCGACCGCGAATACGCGCTGATCGCGGAGAATTTCGCGCTCGGGCCGCCGGCACTGAAGCGGATCGCGCTGGCTGGCCTGTCCGCCGCATGGCTCGACGACGACATTCAGCAGGCATGGCTGGCCGACTGGTCGGCAGAAATCGACCGCCTCTTGGAAACCGAACTGTCTCTCCCGAACTGAGCACAACACGGAACAAAGGACCGACGCATGATCGACCTGCGCAATCTCTCCCGCCGAGGCTTCCTCAACATGGGCGCCGCGGCCGGCGCCTCGCTGCTTCTGCCGAAATCCGGCCTTATCACGCCCGCCCATGCACAGACGCCGCTCGCCGCCGTCGCCGAGGAAAACGCGGTCATCGCCTTCGGCCACACCGGTCCGGTGACCGATGAAGGCTGGACCTGGAGCCACGACCAGGGCATGAAGGCCGTGCAGGAAGCGTTCCCGAAGCTGAAGACGCTGTTCGTCGAAAGCATCCCCTATTCGGCCGACGCGACCCGCACCTTCCGCCAGTTCGTCTCGGAAGGTGCCAACATGGTGTTTGCCACCTCCAACTATGGCGACTTCCTCTACGACGTGGCCAAGCGTTCGCCGGACGTCGCCTTCTATGAATGCGATGGCCGCAACCCGCTCGAAAATCTCTCGACCTATTACCTTGCCCACTGGTACCCGACCTACGTCACCGGTGTCGCCGCGGGCCTGATGAGCAAGAGCGGCAAGCTCGGCTACGTCGCCTCCTTCCCTGTTCCGTCGGTCTTTTCCGGCACCAACGCCTTCCTGATGGGCGCCCGTTCGGTCAATCCCAACGCCACGGTGCAGACCATCGTCATCAACTCGTGGTTCGATCCGCAGGCTGCCACCCAGGCCGGCACCGCACTCATCGACAACGGCGCCGACCTTCTGTTCGGCATCATGGACGAAGCAGGCTATCTGCAGGTGGCCGAGCAGCGCGGCGCGAAGGCCGTCATGTGGAATACCGACATCCGCCGCTACGGGCCGAAGGCCTACGTCTCCTCGATCGCCATCGACTTCAAGAAATTCTATGTCGACCAGGTGCGCCTGCGCCTCGAAGGCAAGTGGACGCCCTCGCAGACCATCCTGCCGATGGGCGGCGGTATCGACCGCGATGCCTGGGGCGAGACGGTGCCCCCCGAGGTCGCAAAGCAGGCCGATGCCGTGCGCGACAAGATTCTCGGCGGCTGGAGCCCGTTCGAGGGCGAGATCAAGGACACCAAGGGCAACGTCAAGGTGGCTGCCGGCCAACGCATGACCGAAGAGGAACTCTACAACTGGGATTGGTCGATCGAAGGCGTCAGCGGCCTCCCAGCGTGATCCCGAAAGATTGCAGAGTTTTCGGATAGATTATGCGGCAGAAGGCAAAGAGCTAAGCGGGATGAATGATTTTGTTCCAGTTCATCATGCTTCGAGCGAGCACCGCTACGGCGGCATGGAGGTGCCGTCCACCTCCCCGGGGCGTTACGAGCCTGGCTCCGGCGCGCCGCCGCTCGTGCTGCTCAAGGGCATCAGCAAATATTTCCCCGGCGTCGTTGCCAACCAGGATGTCGACCTGGACGTGATGCCGGGGGAGATCCACGCCTTGCTCGGCGAGAATGGCGCCGGCAAGTCGACCTTGATGAACATCCTCACCGGCATCTATCAGCCGGATGCCGGTGAGATCGTCGTCGACGGCTATGCCAAACGTTTCGCATCTCCAGTCGATGCGATCTCCGCCGGTATTGGTATGGTCCACCAGCATTTCAAGCTGGTGACCGCCTTCACGGTCGCCGAGAATATTCATCTCGGCTGGTCCGAAACGCCCAAGCGTATTGGCTCGTCGGTGCTCGAGGCGCGGACTGCCGCACTGGCCGAGAAGCTGAACCTCGCGGTACGGCCATCCGCACGCGTCGCCGATCTTTCGACCGGCGAGCAGCAGCGCGTGGAAATCCTACGCGTGCTCGCGCGCAACGCTCGCGTTCTGATCCTCGACGAGCCGACTGCCGTGCTTACTCCGGCGGAAGCGCGCGAGCTCTTCAAGGCGCTCAAGCAGTTCGTGTCCCGGGGCAATGCGGTGGTCTTCATCAGCCACAAGCTCGACGAGGTCCTGGAGATATCCGACCGCATCACCGTGCTGCGCGGCGGCCGCAAGGTGGCCACCGAAAAGACTGCGGACTGCGGCGAGAAGATGCTGGCGCGCCTGATGGTTGGCCGTGAGATCGTGCTTAGCAATCTGCGTGCCAGGCAGCCAGGCGCGGCCGGCATCTCCGCCGAGCCGGTGCTCAGCCTCAAATCTGTCGTCGCGCGTGACGACGCGGGCGGCATCCTTCTCGACGAGGTTTCGCTCGACATCCATGCCGGCGAGATTCTCGGCATCGCCGGTGTGGCCGGCAACGGCCAGAAGGAGCTGACCCAGGCCGTCACCGGCTTACGGCTGATCCATTCCGGCCAGATACTGCTCGGCGGAAAGGACGTCACGACCGCCGGCGCGGTCGATTACGCGAAGTTCGGCGTCGGCCACATTCCCGAAGACCGGCTGCACAGCGGCCTGGCGCCGGCGCTTTCAATCACCGACAACGCCATAATCCGCGAATATGCGTCGGCGCCTGTTTCAAAGGGCTTCGCGTTCCGACCGCGCCTTGCGGCTGCTCTCGCGCGCACGATCGCCGAAGCGGCATCCGTTGCGGTGCCCGATTTCGGCATGCCCATGCGCAACCTTTCCGGCGGTAATCAGCAGCGCCTCGTCGCACGCCGCGAGATGCGCATCGCAAGCAAGGTTCTGATCGCCGCCTATCCGAGCCGCGGCCTCGATGTCGGAGCGATCAACACGATGATGCACTACCTCGTCGAATTGCGCGATGCCGGCGTCGGTGTGCTCTTCATTTCCGAGGAGCTGGAAGAGCTGTTCAACCTGTCGGATCGCATCGCCGTGATGTTCCATGGCAGAATCATGGGCGCGGTGGAGACTGCCTCCACCGACATCGAGGAAATCGGCCTGATGATGGGCGGGCAGATGCGGTCCAGTGCTGGCGCCCAGGCCGCTGCCGGGAAGCACTGACCTTGGCGATCAAGCTTCAGCGCGTTCCATCCGCGCAGCCCTCCGTTGCCTTTGCGGCACGTGCCCTGGCGATCGTGCTGGCGCTGGGGGTCGCCGGCCTGGTTCTGGCCGCTCGCGGCAATGCTCCCGTCGAACTCGCCTGGGAGGTGCTCAGCTCGACTTTTGGCTCGAGCTTCGGGCTGGAAGACGTCGGACTTCTGGTCACTCCCCTGATCCTGACCGGCCTGTCGGTCTGGGTAGCACTGAGAATCGGCGCCTGGAACATCGGCGCGGAGGGCCAATTCTATGCCGGCGCCTTCAGCGCCACGGCGGTCGCGCTGTTCATTCCCGGCCCGACCTGGCTGATCCTGCCTGTTATGTTCACCGCTGGCGCGCTCGGCGGGCTGCTCTGGATACTGGTGCCGACGCTGGCGCGCGCCTACGCCGATGTCAGCGAACTCATCACCACCCTGCTTCTGAATTTCGTGGCGACGCTGATGGTTTATTACGTCGCTACCGGCCCATGGCTCGACCCGAGCGGCCATGCGCTCGCGACCACCGCACGTCTGCCGCATGACGTGCCTGAATTCTGGGGTATCGTGCACTACGGTTTCCCGCTGGCGATCCTGCTCACCTTTGTCATCGCAGGACTGCTCAACTACACGCGCTGGGGCTACGAGGTAAGGATCGCTGGGTCGAATCCAAGCGCGGCGCTTTATGCGGGCATGCCGTTCCGCCGCCGCCTGATCGTCGTCCTGCTGATGTCGGGAGCGATCGCCGGTATCGCCGGTATGCTGGAAGTAGCTGGCACGGTGCATCGCCTGCAGGGCGGCATCTCCAACAATTTCGGCTATCTCGGCATCATGGTCGCGGTGCTGGCGCGCGGTTCCTCACTTGGCGTGCTCGCAGGCGCGGCTTTGATGGGCGTCATCCTGAATTCGGGCATCATCCTGCAGACGCAAGGCATCACCGTCTCGGCCGTGCTCGCCATCACCGGACTGATCCTGTTCTTCACGGCGATCGGCAACGAACTCGCTCACTACCGCATCACGCGGACCGAACCGGCCGCGAGCTGAGGAAACACCCATGGACATGATCGCCGGACTGATCCAGACCTCCATTCTCGCCGGCGGCGTGCTGGCGCTGGCGGCGCTGGGCGAGACGCTCTCCGAGCGCGCCGGCGTCGTCAATCTCGGCGTCGAAGGGCTTATGGCACTCGGTGCAATCACTGGCATCGCGGTCGTCGTCGCCACGCCGCACCCTATGCTCGGCTTCGTCCTTGCGCTTGCCGTCGGTTTCCTCGTTGGCTGCGTCTTCGCTCTTGGCACCGTCGTCGTCAAAGCGAACCAGGTGTTGTGCGGCCTGGCGCTGACGCTGATGGGCACCGGCATGGCCGCAACGGTCGGTCGCGCCTATTCCGGCATGCCGGCGCCGGCGACCTTCGCGCCGATCGCTATTCCCTATCTTAGCGACATCCCGCTGCTCGGTCGCGCGATCTTCACGCAGAACATCCTTGTCTACCTGATCTACATCGTCCTGCCGGTTGTGCTGCACTACATCATGTTCCGCACGCGCCACGGGCTGAACATGCGCGCGGTGGGCGAAAACCCCGCGGCAGCCGACGCCGCCGGCATTTCGGTGCAAAGCATCCGCTTCTGGTATGTCGCCGCGGGCTCGGCGCTGGCGGCCGGCGCCGGCGCTTACCTCACGCTTGCCTTCGTTCCCTCCTGGTCGGAAGGCGTCGTGGCCGGCCGCGGCTGGATTGCCGTCTCTCTCGTCATCTTCGCAGGCTACCGGCCCCTCAACGCCGTGCTGGCGGCTCTGCTGTTCGGTCTTATCACCTCTCTCGGCTTCGTCGGCCAAGCACGCAACTGGCCGATCGCGGCGCCGATCCTGTCGATGCTGCCCTATCTCGGCACGATCGCCCTGATCATCGTGCCGGTGCTTGCCTGGCAGCGCATGCGCCGGGTAATGGCCGCGCCAGCTGCTCTCGGCGAACCCTATTTCCGCGACATGCGTTGAGACCATCATGCCCCGCCTGCTTGTCAAGAACATCGATCTGCTCGCCACCTTCGATGGTACGCGCCGCGAGATTTCCGACGGCGCCTTGTTGATCGACGACAACGTCATCGAAGCGGTCGGCACCACCGCGGAACTCAGTGCCTCCAGTGCCGACGAGGTGCTCGACCTATCGGGCCATGTGGTCATGCCGGGCATGGTGAACACGCATCATCATATGTACCAGAACCTCACCCGTGTGATGGCTCAGAACGACGAGCTGCTTGTCTGGCTGAAGACGCTCTATCCGATCTGGGCCGAGCTCGACGACGATGCGATAGGCGTCTCGGCGCGCGTAGCGATGGCCGAGCTCATCCATTCGGGCTGCACGACCAGCTCCGATCACCTCTACATCTTGCCCAACAACTGCACGCTCGACGCGACGATCGGTGCGGCCCGCGATATCGGTCTGCGTTTCCACGCTGCGCGTGGAGCCATGTCGCGCGGCGAAAGCCAGGGCGGCCTGCCGCCGGACCGCTGCGTCGAAAAGGAAGAGGATATCCTGAAGGATGCCGAACGGCTGATCGGCGGCTATCACGACGCGTCGCGGCATTCGATGAGCCGAATCATCCTGGCTCCTTGCTCGCCGTTCTCGGTGACTCCGGAATTGATGCGCGATGCGGCATCGCTGGCGCGCAGCCACAAGGGCGTGAACCTGCATTCGCACCTTGCCGAAGAGCTTTTCGAGGAGAAGTACTGCCTCGAAATCTATGGCAAGCGGCCGGTCGAGTTCGCCGAATCCGTCGGCTGGCTCGGTGACGACGTCTGGTTCGCCCACTCGATTTTCATGACCAGCGACGAGATCGACCGCTTCGCCGAAACCGGCACCGGGGTCGCCCATTGCCCGTCGGCTAACATGCGCTGCGGCCAGGGCATCGCGAAGATCCGCGAGATGCTCGACAAGGGCGTGAAGGTCGGCCTTGGCGTCGACGGCTCGGCCTCGAACGACACGTCGAACCTGTTCATGGAAGCGCGGCTGGCGCTGATGCTTCAGCGTGTCGCGCCGCACCACTACCTCTCCGAAAAGCCCGGCGGCCGCGGCGGTTTCGGCGGCACGCCGACGGCGCTGTCCGCGCGCGAGGCCCTCGAAATGGCGACGCGCGGCGGCGCTGCCCTGCTCGGTCGCAATGACATCGGCCATCTCGCGCCCGGCATGTGCGCCGACTTCATCGCGGTCAAACGCAGCCAACTCGGCCTTTCCGGGACCGAGCGCGACCCGCTCGCCGCGCTGGTGCTTTGCGGACCCTTCAAGGTCGACTATTCCTACATCAACGGCCGGCAGATTATCGCGAGAGGCGACTTCGCCTCTTTCGATGTCGAGGCGGCAATAGCCGACCACCGGGCTGTGATGGACCGCATCTATCGGCAGTGAGATAGCACAGGAAGGACGCAACAATGACCATTAAGCGAGCTGCGGAGCAGGCGGCCCTCGATCAATGGTATTGCATTGACGCGCTGAACGAGATTCCGGTCGGCACGATGGCGAACCGGCTTCTGGGCACCGATCTGTTGGTAGTCCGCGATACGGCAGGCGCGGTCAATGTGTCGCGTGCCGGCGACGGCAGCCAAGTCCCGGCCAGGGAACGCTACGGCTATCTATGGATCACGCTCGGCATGCCGGCCGGCGATGTGCCGTCGATCCCGGAGGCCTATGAGGACGACCGCCGGCCTGTCGTTTGCGGAGCGATCGCGGTAAAGGCGTCCGGCCTGCGCATCGTCGAGAATTTCCTCGACATGGCGCATTTCCCCTTCGTCCATACCGACATATTGGGCGCCGAGCCGCACACGGAAGTGCGGCATTACACAACCGAAATCCGCCGCGACGTGGATGAGGTGTGGGCGACCAACTGCGAATTCTTCCAGCCGCAGGCGGCACTCTCGGCGACCGGTGGCATCATGACCCAATACATGTACCGGGTCGCCAATCCTTTCGCGGTGATGCTCTACAAGACCTGCCCCAACTCGGCTACCCGGTGGGACGTGATCTGTCTGTTCGTGCAGCCCCTCGATCCGGACCGCTGCCGCGCGCACCCCGTCATGTTCCTGATCGACGACGTATCGACCACGACCGAACTGGTGCAGTTCCAGCAGCTCATCTTCCTGCAGGACCGCATCATCCTGGAGAACCAGCGGCCACTTCTTTTGCCGCTCGAGCCGCGCGCGGAAATCCCGACGCGGGCCGACGGCTCGTCGATCGCCTATCGCCGCTGGCTGAAGGAGAAGGGCATCACCTACGGCACGACGGCGCAAGCCGCATGAGCGGCAACCCTTCCGGTATTGTCATCGGCATCGACGGACAGGCAATCGCGCTCTGGCGCTTCGCGACGGCAGTGCGTAGCTGTTCTTCGGCGGAGGACAGGTGAGCGACCTGAGCGGCAAGACGCTTCTGGCCAGCGGCTTTCACGCTCCGGAGCGCGGGCTCGTGGAAGAGTTGCGCCATGCCCTGATCGCAATCGATCAATCAGGCATCATCGCCTCGGTGCTGCATCCGCATGATGCCGGCTATGACGAGGCGCTGGAGGCCGCGCGCCGAACCGGTTCGCTGGCGACCTTGCCGGCGCAGAGTTATCTGCTGCCCGGCTTCGTCGATCTTCACGTGCACGCGCCACAATATCCGCAGCTCGGCCGGGCTCTGGACGTGCCGCTCGAGGCCTGGCTCCACAAACACACGTTTCCCCTGGAGGCGCGCTACGCCGATCTCGCCTTCGCGCGGCGCAGCTACGGCCTGCTGGTCGACGACCTGATCGCTAACGGCACGACCACAGCGCTCTACTTCGCAACCATCCACCAGGACGCGACAAAGCTGCTCGTCGACATTTGCCTCGAACGCGGGCAACGTGCGCTGGTCGGCAAAGTGGCGATGGACAATCCCGACGAGTGCCCGGCCTATTATCGCGATACCTCGGCGGACGCGGCCATCGATGGCACGCGCGCTCTGATCGACTACGTGCATGGGAATCCAGACAATGCCACGGGACGGGTAAAGCCGGTCATTACGCCGCGCTTCATCCCCTCCTGTACCGACGCCGCCCTCGAAGGGCTCGGCACGCTTGCGCAGGAATGCGGCTGCCATGTGCAGACGCATTGCTCGGAGAGCGACTGGGCGCATGGCTACGTGCTGCAGCGCCACGGGATCAGCGACACGTCTAGCCTTGATCGCTTTGGCCTGCTGCGCACCGGCAGCGTGCTCGCGCACGCCAATTTCATTACGCTTGCCGACATGGAGATGATCCGCGTGCGCAAGGCGGCCGTGGCGCACTGCGCCGTCTCCAACGCCTATTTCGCAGGCGCCGTGTTCCCATTGAGGGCGGCCCTCGAGAAGGGTGTCAAGGTCGGGCTCGGCACCGACATTTCCGGGGGACCGAGCGCCTCGATGTTCGATGCGATGCGCGCGACGGTCATGTCGTCGCGCATGCTGGAAACCGGCACCGACCCGGCGCTAGCGGCCGAGACGCGCGGCACGGCCGGAACAGCACGCGTCGACTTTCGCGAGTCCTTCCACTTGGCGACGGCAGGCGGTGGCGCGGCACTCGGCTTGCCTGTGGGGCGATTCTCGCCTGGCTACCATTTCGATGCGATCCTGGTCGACACCGCCGCGCCCAGAGGCACAATTCACCTGTGGGACGAACTCGACGACGGCGACGGCATCCTTCAGAAGATCGTCTACTCCGCTTCCAGGGCCAACATCGCGTCGGTCTGGGTCGGCGGGAGAGCTGTTCTCGCCTAAGCGGACGGGAGGCTGTGCCGAGAACCAGGAATCTTCCCGTGTTATTCCTTACGGTCGGGGCACGTCATGGATTTTGATCAGTATTCGCCGACGTCGATGACAGCCTGGGCAAAGGCTTGCGGGGCTTCTTGAGGCAAGTTGTGGCCGATACCGCCGGTGATGATCCGGTGCGTGTATCTGCCCGAGAATTTCTTGGCGTAGGAACTGCTGTCGGGATGGGGTGCGCCATTGGCATCACCCTCAAGGGTAATGGTCGGCACTGTGATCACGGGAGCTTCGGCCAGCCGGTTTTCCAGACCGTCATATTCCGGCTCGCCCTGTGCCAGGCCGAGCCTCCAGCGGTAATTGTGAATGACGATGCTGACGTGATCCGGGTTGTCCAGGGCTGCGGCGCTGCGCTGGAAGATTTCATCGTCGAAATTCCACTGCGGCGAAGCGAGTTGCCAGATGAGTTTGGCGAAATCGCGCGTGTATTTCTCGTAGCCGGCGCGGCCGCGATCCGTGGCGAAGTAATACTGATACCACCATTGGCGCTCCGTCTCCGGTGGCAGCGGCACCATGCCGACCTGCTGATTTCCGATGAGATAGCCGCTCACCGAGACGATCGCCTTGCAACGCTCGGGCCAGAGCGCCGCAACGACATTGGCCGTTCGGGCGCCCCAGTCGCAGCCGGCGATCGTGGCCTTTTCGATCCCCAGCGCATCCATCAGGGCGATCGCATCCGCGGCGAGCGCCGACTGCTGGCCATTGCGCATCGTCTCGTCCGACAGCAATCGCGTGGTGCCGTAGCCGCGCAGGTAGGGCACAATCACGCGGTACCCCTTTGCGGCAAGCAGAGGAGCGGCGCCGGTGTAGGTGTGAATGTCATAGGGCCAGCCATGAAGCAGGATCACTGGAGCACCTTCGGCAGGCCCCAGCTCCGCATATCCGACGCTCAGTTTTCCGGCATTGACCTGTCTGAGCGAGCAGAATGATTCCGGCCTGGCTTGCGTCGCGGACGCCCTCGCCTCGACCATCCAAGTGGCTGCCGGCGCGCTCAAGCCGAGTTCGGTGGCGGCGAACGTCATTGCTGTCGCACCGACAATGCGCCGGCGGCGATAATCGACCGTCTCGGGAGCCTTACTCGCATTCATGATGAAGCCTCTATGATGACCAACAAGCGGGAACAACTAGACCGGCCGCCGCATCGGCCAACAGGAAACATTGCGCTTATTTCGACGGTGACTGCGGCGAATCCAGGATTGTAACCACTCGGCCAGGAGGCAGTGGGGCGAGCTCTGACTGAATGTCGGTCAGGTCAAGCGTTTCCTCGATTTCCCTCCTCAGAAATTCGAGACTTAGGCCGTCCCCGCGCTTGGAACCGGCTGGATGTAGCATCCGCAGGAACGGCAGCATGAGAATGACTCCTGATCTTCTGTTTGGGCGAGAGGACATGTTGCATCTGATCTTATGCTCGAAGTCGCCCTCGGCTTCAGACGAGGCCCTCGCGATCCATTGCGATGCGCACGGCCGGTCGGGCAGCCATTCGGACGCGAAGGGCTTGCAAACGCGCGGGAAGAGGGACGTGGAAGCGGGCCGCCCAAAGCAGCATCACGAAAAGATAAAAATCCGCGACGCTGGGTTTGTCGCCGAACAGATAGTCGGTCTCGAGCCCGTCAGCGAAGAACTCGAGTTGGCTCGTAATCGTCGCGCTCGCCCTGGCCTTTTCGGCATCGCTGCTTTGGTGCCACATCGGCTTGAAGCTTCGGTGTATTTCAGTTGAGACGTAGGTCAGCGCTTCGAGAAGGCGGGTACGGCCCAACGGCCCCGCCACTCCCAGTGGCGGGTATTGCGACGCAATCCAGTCGAGGACGGCGATATTTTCCGTCAGCGTTTCGCCGCTATCCAGCACGAGGGCTGGAACATAGCCCTTGCGCGTGACGGTAGTGAAATCATCCCCGGAGCCTGTCCGTTTGGTCTTGAGGTTCACACTTTCGCGCTCGAAGGAAACACCGGCCTCTTCCAGAGCGATGTGGTCCGCCAGGCTGCAGGCGAGAGGGCTGTAGTAGAGTTTCACCGCTTTTCCCTTTTCTGAACCCGATTGAATCGCGCTGGTCGTCGCCGGGCGGAAAACCGGCCACGCGAGACAACCGCTCCAAGAACTCGCACTTGGCGGGGACGACGACTACGACACCGACAGCTAGACGTGCCTATGCCGAGGTATGGTCGGGGTTAAGTTCGGGATCGCCGTGCGCAATGCCGGGGCGTATGCCAGCTCAGTGGTCAACGGTTATCTGGAGGAATCCAGAACCTTCCATGATGGCATCGCCAGGCCAGCCAGTCCTTCGCTCAGGAAATCCTAAACGAAAGTATTGGACGCACGTGCCGTTGGCACGATGGCTCACATCCGGCCACGGCCGGCATATTCCGCGCGGCATGAGCAGACTGGAAACGCGAAAGCCATGGTCTGCTTTTGCTCGATTGCCACCCAACGCGATGACGCAGCTTCCGACAATAGGAGTCGCCATCATGGCCGACCTTTCCGAAACCTCCACAGCCGAGCACACATTGCGCGTCGAGGCGCCCGCCGCGATCGAGGTCGACGTCTCCTCGTTGACGCCGGGAACGTCGCTGATCGTCGACTGGCACGGCAAGCCGGTGGTCGTGCGCAACCGCACCGAAAAAGAGAGGAAGGACGCCGAGGCGGTCAGTCTCGCCGAGCTCAAGGATCCAATTGCCCGCAACGCCAACCTGCCGGCCGATGCGCCGGCAACCGACGCCAACCGGACCACGCCGGGCAAGGAAGCCTGGGTGGTGATGATCCAGGTCTGCACCCATCTCGGCTGCATCCCGCTCGGCCAGGAAGGCGATTTCGGCGGCTGGTTCTGCCCCTGCCATGGTTCGCAATACGACACCGCCGGCCGCATCCGGAAGGGACCGGCGCCCGAGAACATGGCGGTGCCGGTGTTTCAATTCGTTTCCGACACCAAGATCCGTATCGGCTGAGGCAAGGGATATTTTCCATGAGCGAGGGACACTCGACCTATACGCCCAAGACCGGCATCGGACGCTGGTTCGATTCGCGCATGCCGCTGCCGCGGCTGGTCTATGACAGCTTCATTGTCTATCCGGTGCCGCGCAACCTGAACTATGCCTATACGTTCGGCGGCATTCTCACGATCATGCTGGTTTCACAGATCCTGACCGGCATCGTGCTGGCGATGCATTACGCTCCTGATACGGGGCTGGCCTTCAATTCAGTCGAGGAGATCATGCGCGACGTGAATTCGGGCTGGCTGCTGCGCTATCTCCATTCCAACGGCGCGTCGTTCTTCTTCATTGCCGTCTACATCCACATCTGCCGCGGACTCTACTATGGTTCGTACAAGGCGCCGCGTGAACTGCTGTGGGTGCTCGGTTGCACCAATCTCCTGCTGATGATGGCGACGGCCTTCATGGGTTACGTGCTGCCCTGGGGCCAGATGAGCTTCTGGGGTGCCACCGTCATCACCGGCTTCTTCACCGCCATCCCGCTGGTCGGCGACTGGCTCCAGCAGCTTTTGCTCGGCGGCTTCGCGGTCGACAATCCGACGCTGAACCGCTTCTTTGCGCTGCATTACCTGCTGCCATTTGTGCTTGCGGGCGTGGTGACCTTGCACATCTGGGCGCTTCACGTCGTCGGCCAGAACAATCCGACCGGCATCGAGGTCAAATCGAAAACCGATGTCGTGGACTTCACGCCCTATGCCACCGTCAAAGACGCCTTCGGCATACTCGTGTTCCTGTTCTTCTTCGCCTATTTCGTCTTCTACCTGCCGAACTATCTCGGCCATCCCGACAATAACAGCATCGCCAATCCGCTGAAGACACCGGCCCACATCGTGCCGGAATGGTACTTCCTGCCGTTCTACGCGATCCTGCGCGCCATCACCTTCAATATCGGGCCGATCGATTCCAAGCTCGGCGGCGTGCTCGCGATGTTCGGCTCGATCGCCGTGCTGTTCCTGGTGCCGTGGCTCGACACCTCGAAGGTGCGCTCGGCGGTCTACCGGCCCTGGTACAGGGTGCTCTTCTGGCTGTTCGTTGCCAATGCCCTCTTTCTCGGCTGGCTCGGCTCCCGGCCGGCGGAAGGCGCATACGTCGTCATGTCCCAACTAGCGACGCTTTACTATTTTGCGTTCTTCATCATCGCGATGCCGGTGCTCGGGCTGATCGAAAAGCCGCGACGGCTGCCGAATTCGATCACCGAAGCAGTTCTCGAAAAAGACAAGGCCAGCGGCAGAGGCCCGATCGCTGGGCCGGAGACCAAACGTTGAACTGGCATGGCGGTGATCGTTCATGAACTGGTGGAACTCTCCTCTGGTCTACATCGTGTTGCTCGGCCTTGCCGGGATCGTCGTTTGGTCCCTCATCCCCAGACGCTTCGCCAATGCGAAGCTGGTCGTCCAACTCGGCTTTTTCCTCGCGATGTCGGCCATGGTTCTCGACCTGCGCGTCGTGCCATACGAGACCGCAGGGGACAACGAGACAACCGGAGGAGCGATCCTCATCGGCTCGGTCAAGCTGCTCTGGTGGGTTCACCTTGCCTGGGCGCTAATCGGATTTGTCCGTATCTATCTCGTCTTCGAGCGAAAGCCGCGCGAGGCACGTCTCCTGCAGGACGTCGTGGTCGGTGTCGTCTACGCTGGAATGTTCCTGTCGATCCTGGCGTTTGTCTTTGCAGTGCCGGTCGGAACGCTCATTGCCACGTCGGGCGTCTTTGCCATCATCCTGGGACTGGCGCTCCAGAATACGCTTGGTGACGTATTTTCGGCGATCGCGCTTAACCTCGGCCGCCCTTACGTGCTTGGAAACTGGATCATTCTGGGCGACGGAACCGAAGGCCGCGTTGTCGAGACCAATTGGCGGTCGACCCAACTTCTGACCCCGACACACAATGTCGTGGCGCTGCCAAATAGCCTTCTCGCCAAGATCGGGGTAACAAATCTAAGCGGTCCGGACGAGAGCCATGGACTTGCCGTAACCGTCAAGGTGGCGCCAACGAAGACGCCGGCGATCATCGTAGACCTCATGCGCACTGTCTTGCTGAGCTGCAATTCAATCCTCCAGGAGCCTTCGCCTTCGGTCACCATCAGAAGCCTGGATGCCGCAGCTATCGAGATCGAGTTGTTTTTTCGCATCGCAAGTATCGACCAGCGAAGTGCCGCTCGGAACGAAATCTTCGATCTCATTTATCGCCATTCAAAGTCGACCGGCATGCTGCTGGCGGAGCCATTTTCGGGCTCGATTGCCATGACCAACCGGCCGGGCCACGAGACGGCGGCCTCCCAAGGCTTCACCCCGATCGAACTCATCAATTCCATACCGGTATTCTCGGCGCTAACGGATACCGAGCAGGAGTCGCTCGCCAAAGCGGCCTCGGTTCGCACCTACCATAAGGGCGAAATCATCGCACGACAGGGAGAGATGCTGCCGTCGCTCATGATCGTACGGACGGGAGTCATCGTCCGGCAAATTGGCGAGGGCGATGATCAACTGCAGGAGATCGGCCGGCTTGCACCTGGCGATTTCTTCGGCGAGACCGGCTTGCTCGCGGGCATTGGCGAGATGTCAAGTTTGCGGGCAATGACCCCCATCACGGTTTGCGAGATAGACCAGGAAAGCTTTGCGCCGCTGCTGCACGACAGGCCCGAAATGGCCGAAGATCTTGCCGCGACCCTGTCGATGAGGGTGTCGGCTTTTAATGAAAGCGGCATCGCCGAACAGCACCACGCGAACTCCAAATTCGCGCTCCTCAAAGCCATTCAGACAGTCTTTCGCGCCGCTCCGTTCAAGCGCGTTCGAGCACCTGGCTGATAAGGCATGCAGAAGGGCAGAGATCCATGACCATCCGCCAAAGCGATATCACAGGCATCGATACACTCATCCAGCCGGCTATCCGTGATTTTGCGGACGGACTGAAGATAAGGCGCGTATTGCCGTCCTCGAATCGCCTGATGATCGGGCCCTTCATCCTGTTCGACCATTTCGGCCCCGCTATGTTCGACGCAGGTCACGGTTTCGATATGGGACCGCCTCCGCATATCGGCGTTGCGGCCGTGACCTACCTGATCGATGGCGAGATCGTCCATTGCGACAATTTGGGTAAAGTGCAGACCATCCGTCCTGGCCAGGTCAACTGGATGACGGCCGGGTCGGGCATCGTCCATTCCGAGCGCACGCCACCGGAAGTCCGGGCGTTGGCAAGCAATCTCTTCGGCGCTCAGGCTTGGATCGCCCTCCCCTCCCGCTATGAAGAAATTGCCGCCGACGTCGCACATTTTGGCGCTCCCGAAATACCGAGGATCTGTGCCGACGGCGTCGAGTTTACGTTGATCGCCGGCGCGTCCGACGGGTTGGTCTCGCCGGTAAGGACGTTCTCCGACATGGTCTATGCCGAAATTGTGCTCACGAGCGGTGCGCGCTACCAGGTGAAACCCGAACACCGTGAGCGTGCGATCTACATCGTCGCCGGTGAGGTTGGAATTGTCGGCCAGCTCGGTACGTTTCATGAGGCCGAATTAGTAGCTCTGGCGCCCGGCGCTGAGATTGTGCTCCAGGTGCCTGCCTTCCATGCGGCGAGACTGATGCTGATAGGAGGTGAGCCCCTGGCCGAGCCACGTCATATCTTTTGGAACTTCGTCTCCTCTTCAGCCGAACGGATCGAGCAGGCAAAGGCGGATTGGCGCGAACGCCGCTTCCCCGGCGTGCCGGGAGAGCACGAGCTCATGCCTCTGCCAGATGGCAGCGTGTGAGGGATAAGGCAGCGGATGGTGACCTCAGCGCCGCGACAGCTTTACGCCAGGTGGCGCAGGCAGACCACTACGACATCAAGTAGAGATCGTTCATCGTTTCCTCATCGAGCAAACCGTCGAACCAGACGTCGAAGATTGTCTCGAGCAGGAACTCGTCATTGCTTGCTTCGGAAAACAGCGTGAGGGACGCGTGCAACTTCTTCGCATCAACGTCACCGAAGACAGCGCGAGCGCTTAGGCCGGAGAGCCGCTGCAGGGTGCCAACGCATTCCCGATAACGGCCTCCTAGGATCGGAAATGACAGATAGGCGCTGGCTTCGTCGAGCGATGTGATTGCATATGGCTCAGGCGCAGTACCGCTTCGCCTGGTGGCCAACCTTGGGAAGATGAACTCCATATAGGGAGTGCACATCATCCCTCGACGTAGAATGGCCAGCGCGTCGTCGTAGACCGGATCCTGTGCGCTGACGAACCTCTGCAAATCATACTCGTCAGGCATTTGGATATATCCTTGGGAAACCCTCAACATTGGTGCCCTGACTAGCCGTCGACGACATCTGCATAGTCCGGGTGCTTGGCGAAAAAGCGGCTCATGAAGGGACATTTCAAGATCGCTTTACGGCCGGTTTTGCGGAGCAGTTCGAAGGTCCCTTGGGCCAATCGCGACGCGATCCCTTGTCCGGAAAATTCCGACGGGACTTCGGTGTGAATCAGCGCGACCTTCCCGCCCTCGAGCCGATAAGTAGGCCGCCGCAAACATATCGCCGGCGATCGGCAGTTCGAAACGGTGCTGTTGGACGTCTTCAACGACTTGTGCATCCATCTCTATCTCTCGATTGTATGTCACGTCTGTCACCGGAGGGAGATTGGCCGGCCGCTATCGCACCGCAGGCAACCGCAGAGTGACGGTCGTGCCTGCCCCAAGTGTGCTCTGAATATCGATGCTTCCGCCTGACTGCTCGGCAAAGCGCTTCACCATCGGCAGACCGACGCCGCCGAGGCCTTCGCTTTTGGTGGTGAAGAACGGATCGAAGGCGCAGACCATCGTCTCGCTGGTCATCCCGATACCGTTGTCCGCGACACGGATATCTACCTGACCGGCGGTAGAGCTTTCAGAGGCCAAACCGGCATCGATCGAGATGAAACCGCCGTCAGGCATTGCATCGCGCGCGTTGAACAGAAGATTCAGAACCGCATTTTGCAACCCAAAGCGATCGCATCTCACCAAAGGCAGGTCGGACCCAACCCGAAGCTCAAGACCGAAATTGGCATCCAAGGCGCTCCGCACGAGGGATTCGATCTCAGCCAGGCAAGCACCTACGTTTGTGCATTCGATTTCCGCGTGGCTCTCTCGGGCCAGGCTGATGGTTTGCCGGACAAGGCCGCCAGCCCGTTCCAAAGCCGTTTTGGCGCCGGCAATTACAGGCCCAAGCGCCGGAGTCGCTTGGATGCTCGGATCGCGGGCCAGATGGTTCAACGCCGACGAGGCGACCTGAATGAGATTGCCCAGGTCATGGACGATGCCGGCCGTCGACATTTGCACGGACATACCACTTCCAGGACCATCGGGCGGGCCGTCGAAGACATCTTCTTTTATGTCCGGACAAAACATTTCATGCCCCCGCTTGGCTCAGTCGGCACCTATTTTCTTCAATACGCTATAATCTATGGCATTTATTGTCAATTATATCTAAGAAGACGCCGATACATACTTCTGTATATCCGAACGAGAGACCATGCTCTATTGATAGCCAATCCCGCTGATGTAGTTGGCAAGCAGCCGTTCCTGCAGTTCCTCTTGTTTGAAGAGCGCCTTCATCGCATCACGGATATCGAGGACGCCTAGCGGTTTCGAGTCAGCCCCGAGCACCGGCACATTCTGCAGGCCTTGCGCGGCCATGGTCTGCCAGACTGAATGAAGGTCGTCATCGGGACCACAGGACACGATGGACGTGCTCATCAATGCCGCAATCGGCGCTTCTGTTGGCCCTGAATTCGCCAGATGGCGGACAAGGTCGGACTTGCTCAGCACGCCTGCCGCCTCCCCACTGCCGTGGCACACCACGACCAGGCCTATTGCGGGCCTGGAAAGTGAGAGTGCCGCACTGCGGAGTGGAGCGTCGACATCGACCACCATGAGACGGGCCGATATTACTGGATGCAGACTGTCAATTCGCATGACGCCCTCCTGAGAGCGCCTCGCGGCCGCGGCCGGGAGGCTGAGATCGGTTCCAGTGTTGGTCGCCGAGCTCGGCGCCTTCGCCCGGCCGGTCAGAATGGCGCACAAACAAGCGCCATTCTGACCCATTCCAAAGATTAGCTCAGTGCTGCTTTGCTCAGGCCAAACTTCGCATCGCCCGAGCCCGGGACGGGTTTGAAGCCGATATTCAGACGGTTCCAAGAGTTGACCGCCATGACACCGAAGGTCAGATCGGAGATTTCCTTCTCGGAAAGCTGCGACCTGACCCGATCGTAGATCTCGTCCGGGACACCCTGCTCGGGCAGCTTGGTCAAGACTTCCGTCCATGCCAAGGCTGCGCGCTCGCGAGGAACGAACAAGGTCGAATCCCGCCAGGCTGCCAGGTGGTAAAGGCGCAGTTCGCGCTCGCCATGGATCTTCGCCTGTTTGACGTGCATATCGAGGCAGAAGGTGCACCCGTTCAGCTGCGCGGCTCGGATTGCAACAAGGTCGCGGATCGGTTCTTCGATCGACCCCTCTCGCGTCGCACCAAGAAATTCAATAAATTTCTTCAGAAGTTCCGGCGACTGCTCCGCATAACTCGCGCGTTGGGCGACGGCTTTTCCTTTCGGAGCGACCGGTGACGCTGCAATATTCATTACTTATCTCCTTGAGGTGTTTGCAATCCATTGCAGCGTAAGGATGACCGGTGAGACGAACTGTTGCTATCGTGCCGATGATATGTATTGCCACTCGATTGGGTTGTGGCGCCTAAACCGAAGTATAGGAGGTGGAAATTGGCACCTGACCGCTGCCCTCGGCAATTCGCTTTGGCGCAGGCATGCGACGGGCGCACAGCGTTTGGGTCACTTGAAGGGCGAGGCTGAACCGACCGGTGTCGATAGAACCTGGATCGAAAATGCGTTCACTCTTCGAAGGGAGCGTTCATCACAAGATCAACTGCCGAAGTCGCCTTGTAGCCTGAAACAAAGCGCTCGCCGAAGTCCCGGGCAAAGTTGTCGTAGGTGGTTTCGGGCCTGATCTCGGCGATATGGCAAAAGCATCGCGTCATCCGCCGCTTCATCCCGAGGCGCGGAAATTCGCCAACGATCTTTGCAATCTCGGCTGACGAAACGAGGCTGTATTGCAAGCCGACGACATCGAGGCAGATGCCGGCTGTGCACAGCGCCACCTCAGCCTCCTTGTAGAGGCCGATCGACGGCGTCGAGTTGAGGGCGACGCTGTCCCAGATCAATTGGGCGCGCCGCTCGTCGAAGCCGCCCTCCCGAACGAAGGTGCGGGCAAGATCGGCGCCTTCCACTTCGAAACGGCGCGGCCCGGCGAAGTCCTCATTGAGCGTGACGTCATGCAACAGGGTTGCAACGGCAACAATCTCCGCGTCGTGCTGGATATTCTGAATCTGTCCGATCCGGGCCGCGAAAAGCCAGGATCGGACAACGTGGTTGAACAGGTAGGGTTCACATCGCTGGCGGGCATGTTCGATCGCTCGGCCAACAAGCGGAGTATCGGGGACCAAAATCCCCGCAAGTGTGCGGATGGCGATCGAATTCATGTCACTGACCGTCCCTTCGCGTACGCCCCGATGGTCCCGGGGGCTACGATTTCATTTCGCATTCGTCGTCAGTTCCGTCTCGCTGGTGTCGACGACGAAAATAGCAAGCAGACGAGCGCCTTCCGTCTTGCTGGCGTTTTCGCTGACGGCATGACGGTCGCCAGGGAATTCCGAGAAACTCTCGCCGGCGCGATAAGTCTTCACCGGCCCGTCGTTGACCTGGCTTCGGATCGCCCCCTCCAGGACCGTGGCATAGATGAACGCGGATTTGGGATGGGTATGGGCCGGCGACGTACCCCCAGGCGCGTACTCGACGAGCACGGCTTTCATGCTCTTGCCGGGCACGTTTGGAAGAGCCTGGTCGTATACAAGCTTCACGCTGGCGGCGTCATTGGCCATTGCTGCGGTGACGGAAGCGGAGGTGAGCGCGGCGCAGAGAAGTGTTTTGATCATGTCTGGTCTCCTTGTTGTGCGAATGGCGGGCCTATCCGATGATTACTTACTTCGGTGGTGTGTATCGGCTGAGCCAATCATCGAAACGCACGGCGCCGATGCGCGCGTTCTCGCCGGGCACCAGCGTTCGATCGTCGATTGCCACTTGGCCGTAGTAGAGCGCGCCGGGATCCGGGACGACTTTGCGCGGGTCGTTGGTGGCCTTCAGGAAGCGCTCGACAAGTTCGCTCATGCGAACACGCTCCGGGCCGGCAATTTCGATCATGCCGTTCAACGGCGCGGCAAGCGCGGCGTCCGCCATCGCATCGGCAACATTATCAGCCGCCATGGGTTGGAAGTAGGCCGGCGACATATGAATGGTATCCCCGACGGCGCCCGTGTTTGCGATGGCGGCGGTGAATTCGAAGAATTGAGTGGCGTGAACGATGGTGTAGGGAATTCCGGACCCCCTGATCAGCTTTTCCTGAAGCAACTTGCCGCGGAAATAGCCCATGCCCTGCAGCCGGTCGGTACCGACGACCGACAGCGCCACGTGATGACGGACGCCGGCGGCCGTTTCGGCGGCAAAAAGATTACGCCCGGATGCCTCGAAGAACTCCAGGGCAGCCTTTTCCTCGAACGACGGCGAGTTCGCGAGGTCGACGACGACCTGCGCACCGGCAAGCGCGGCCGCCAGACCCTCTCCCGTAACGGTGTTGACGCCCGAATTCGGCGACGCCGCAAGCACGTCGTGTCCTTTGTTTCGCAGTCTCTCCACGGTCTTTGAACCGATCAGCCCGGTTCCGCCGATGACGACGATCTTCATGTCTGGTCTCCTGGTGTTGCGTGTCTATTTTCGTTGCTCGATCGGATGCTGGGCGTTTCCGGCCTGCTACTGACTGACCGATGCAGCAGCATCCTCGATGAGTGACGTGACCTCGTCGGGATGCGAAACCATGAGCGCATGGGACGCACCCTCGATGACGACGGTCTTTACCGCATGCGCACGCTTGGCCATGAAGCTCATGACGGCTGCCGGGATGTTCCGGTCATCCGAGCCGTAGATCATGTAGGACGGCAGCGTCTTCCATGAGGCGACGCCCGAGGCTTCAGCCAGAGCCGCCTGCGCAACAGGGCGTTGAGTGGCAGCCATCAGCAAAGTCTGCTCTTGCGGAACATCGGCGGCGAACTGGGCCCGGAACTTGGCCGGCTCGATGAAGAGGTCTTGTCCGCCGTCCGGCAACGCGACTGGAGCCAGCGCGCTCCCCAAGGTGCTGCCGGGAAACATGCTGGACAACGTAAGGCTCGATTCGCCGGTATCCGGCGCGAAACCCGCCACGTAGACCAATGCCTTCACATTGGGATTGCCATTGGCGGCCTCGGTGATGACAGGCCCGCCGTAGGAATGCCCCACCAGCACGACCGGCCCGGAAACCGACCGGACGATGGCTGAGACTGCTTTCGCATCGCTGGCAACGCCGCGGAGCGGATTAGCTGCGGCTATCGCAACATAACCGTCTTTGCTGAGCTTGGTGATGACTGCATCCCAGCTCGACGATTCCGCGAAGGCGCCGTGCACCAGTACGATCGTCGGCTTGGGCTGAGAATTCGCGGCCTGCGCCATCCCGCCGCCCGACGCGGCAAGCGCTGCGGTGAGGGCCAGGACTCGAGTTATGTTTCGCATTTGCTTTCTCCCGTGTGGCCTG
The DNA here is from genome assembly GCF_040320095.1 of Mesorhizobium sp. M0800. Lineage (NCBI taxonomy): Bacteria > Pseudomonadati > Pseudomonadota > Alphaproteobacteria > Hyphomicrobiales > Phyllobacteriaceae > Mesorhizobium > Mesorhizobium sp. M0800. The sequence continues at coordinate 36,005 of NZ_JAMYOZ010000018.1, read as the reverse complement.
GGGTGACCAATGCTCAGGAGAATGCGCCGACGCGGCCCGCCTACCTATTGTGCGGAAGGGTCTGTCATACAATGCCAAGGTGCAGGGTAGGTCACCAGGGAGATCAGGTGCCCTGCAGCATGATTGAGGTATCTATGCGGGGTGTGCATTGTCGGCGGTCGCCGGAACAGACACTGAGGGCGCGCGGCCAGAGAGTTGTGTTTGCAAGACGCCGCTGCCGCCGTGGCGAGAACCTGGCGCGGTCGATCCGTTGAGCGCTGGTGAGCCGGCCGGATCGAACACGGCGGCAAAGCCTCCTCTCGTCAACGACATAGTTCCTGGCCTTCGGCCCGCATCGCCCAATGCCTTGGTATGGGTCAAACAGCCGGACCGTCTGATCGTGTCGCTGCGTCACGACATTTATATTTGTATGGGTGAATACCATCCAAGCCATCAATGGAGTTACTGAAATGAAAATGACAGTCCTTGCTGTCGCCGTGCTTGTTATTACAGCAGGAAGCGCCACTGCCGGAAGCGACCACTATGGATCAAACGGAGCCCAGCAGCCTGCGACTGCGTCTGACAACATGTATACATCCTCGATCAAAAAAATGAACAACGATATCGGGGTGCCGAAAACCGCACGCAAGCCGACTGTTCCCAACGATGAATATGGCCAGGGCATCTGGGGTCACTGATCCCGACCTACAGAAAAATTTGAAGGACCGGGGCGTGACCTCGGTCCTTCCGCCGTATCGGCGAGCCGACTTCTCTCTTGCGCGTCGATCCCTGCAATGCGACTTGTCATTTACGTGGCTCAATTTGCACCACGTCGACAAAACGTCTCGCCTCCGACCTATTTGGCGGGATTCGTGCGGCAGCTTCCCGGAAAATCGTCGTGAGGAAGACCGATTGCTCCGGCGTTATTCGCCAGTCTATTGGCGCGACATCGCAGTCGTGGCTCAGAGCACTGCCATCCCGCCGTCGACCCGCAGATTGATGCCCGTGACGAAACTGCTCGCGTCCGAGGCAAGGAACAGAGCAGCTTTTGCCAGCTCTTCCGGCTGCCCCATCCGGCCCAGGGGTATTGCCTCCGCCATCGCCTTTTCAAACAGCCCGCGCTGCTCAAACGGTACGCCTAGCTTATCGAGAATAGCCGTATCCACCGGACCTGGGCTGAGCACGTTGACCCGGATGCCGCGAGACTTCAGTTCGATCGCCCAACCGCGCGCAAAGGCATTTATGGCCGCCTTCGAGCCCGCGTAAACAGCATGACCGTCCAGAACCTTCTCGCTGGCCAGCGAGCCTGTGAGGATGATTGCGCCGCCATTCCGCATGACCGGAATCAGCTTCTGGACGCCGAAGAAAACGCCTCGCGTATTGACGGCAAATTGCGCATCATATTCTGCCTCGGAGACGTCGGCCGAGTGCGTGATGGTGTTTATGCCGGCGTTCGCCATATAGATGTCGAGCGCCCCGAACCTCTGGCGGATCTGTTGCGCTACCTCGTCATGGTGCGACACGTCGGCCACATTTCCCTGAATGCCCAGCGCGCCTGCCCCGATCTGTGCGACCGCTTCCTCGACCGCCTGCCGCCGGCGGCCGGTAATGACGACTTGCGCGCCCTCGGCCGCAAAGATTTTTGCAGCCGATAGTCCGATCCCGCTGTTTCCGCCGGTGACCACCGCGATCTTGCCCGAGAGTGCGCCCATTTCGTTCCTGCCTTCGAAAAATAGTGCCGGTGCTGCTGCGATAGTCGCAACTGCTGGCCAAGAAAATTTCACGCCGAATTGAGACCGCCAAAATGAGCGGCAATCGCAAACGGCTACCGATTGATAAACTCCCGGCGCTTAGCCAGTTTGACGTCTTGGAGAGCGCTTTGGCCTTCAAGGCAGAACAAGCGCGCGGCGGCGACCCCCGACAGCGCGACGTAGTGTCGAACGCCGGCGATCGCCTCCGCGCTGCACAGCCGCAGTTGCCCGAGTGGCAGCCGTGGCGCAGCATATGTTTCGCGCCTCTGCCAGCGCTCCAGCTCGATGGCGCAGTGGTTCGGTTCCACAATCCGGGACATGAGCCGACAGAACCAGCATTCAGGCCACCGCTCGGCTATGCGAGCGCACAAGGTTTGACCTGGCGCGCCACCCGACATGCGGTTCAGGGCGCGCGAAGTATTGCCAAAAGTGGTCATCGGCGGCTCCAAGGAATTGCGGACAACATGCGGTCGTGACTGAGGGCGTGCTATCCTTTGATGAAGGCGAGCAGGTCAGCATTGACCTGATCTTGGTGCGTGGCCGTGATCCCGTGGGGCGCGCCGGGGTAATAGATATCCTTTGCGCCTTTGATCAATCGGGCCGACTTGACTGCCGAGTCCTTGACGGGGACGATCTGGTCGTCCTCGCCATGCAAGACCAGAGTTGGCACATCGAACTTCCTGAGATCTTCGGTGAAGTCGGTCTCGGAGAACGCCTTGACGCTTTCGTACGCGTTCACGAGACCCGTCTGCATGCTCCAGAGCCAGAACTGATCCAGAGTCCCCTGGGAAACCTTGGCGCCTGGCCTGTTCGCGCCATAAAACAACGGTGCGAGGTCCCGGTAGTACTGCGAACGATCCTTGACGAGGCCAGCCCTTATGCCATCGAATACCTCGATTGGCAGACCTTCCGGATTGGCCGGCGTTTTCACCATGATCGGCGGAACAGCGGCGATAAGAACAGCCTTGGCCACCCGCTTCGTCCCGTGCCGTCCGATATAGCGAGCAACCTCGCCTCCTCCGGTGGAATGGCCGACCAGCGTGGCGTCCCGGAGATCCAGCGCCTCGATCACGGCTGCAAGATCGTCCGCATAGCCGTTCATGTCGTTGCCAGACGTGGCCTGGCTCGATCGGCCATGGCCGCGCCGGTCATGCGCAACGACGCGAAAGCCGTTATGGGCAAGAAAGAGCATCTGGCCGTCCCAGGCGTCGGAATTCAGCGGCCAGCCGTGCGAGAACGTGACGACAGGACCCTTGCCCCAATCCTTGTAGTAGATTTCGGTGCCATCCTTGGTCGTGATGGTGCTCATCGTCTTGGTTCCTTTGATTGAGGGGGAAGAGGGAAGGTTTTGTTTTCGGCTCGTTGCCGAAGCAGCGCGGGGCAGTCCGGCGGCAACCGTAGAGATCAGGCCTGCCAACAAGACATCGCGGCGAGATCCGCCGACGGAGAAAAGTCCGTCTTTGTTCATCATGTCCATCCATGTGCTTTGAACATCCTGCTCACCATCACGACCGTCGAGTCGGCCTGTGCGGTCGCGTTCGGGGAGGAGCGAGCGAGGAGCGGTAGAAACGCGACGGTCGTGATGGCTTGCGAGGAACAGGATGCACCGATCCGGGCCGCGAACCTATTCTACGGAAGCATCTGTCATACGATGCCAAAGTGCAGGGCAGGCACGCCGAAGATAGGGCCGGGCTGAGGCAAGCTCTTATAGACACACGTCAATTTAGGCTTGGGTAGCGGCGCGGGGACCGACGCGGCATGGCCGGCGTCAGTTGCTGTTGCATGAAATGTTGCGACTTTGTCGGTCAGACTGGCGCCGCCAAAGGGCGCCGCTCAGTGGTAACCGATGTTTGGCGCGGCCTTGCCGCGAAACACCAACAGGACCACCGATGTACATCGGGATCACCCGCAGCAGCACGAGCGTACCAACAGGCAGGAAGGCCTGGGCGCGCTGAGAAAGCACCTGAAATGGCCGGGCGCGCCGGGCGATCCTATTGGATGGGGCATGGATCGGCTTGTGCCAAATTCTAGACCTCGCGCATCGGCGCGGGCAGCGTTTCCCACGCCCGGATCAGCTCACCGATGGAAGCGGCTTCCATCTTGCGCATGACATTGCCGCGGTGAAGCTTGACCGTCACTTCACTGATGCCGAGGTCGAAGGCGATCTGCTTGTTGAGGCGTCCGCGCGCCACTTCACGCAGGACCTCGCGCTCGCGCGGCGTCAGCGTCCCGACGCGCTCAATGTTGCGCTTGACGATCACGGCATCCGCCCGCCGCTTGGCATCCACCGCAATGCCGGCGATCACAGCGTCAAGCAGCGTCTGATCCCGCACCGGTTTGGTGAGAAAGTCCACGGCGCCGGCCTTCATCGCCTGGACAGTCATCGGGATGTCGCCATGCCCGGTCAGGAAGATGATGGGTTTGGGGTTGCCGTTTTTCGCAAGATGGTGCTGCAGATCGAGACCGCTCGTCCCCGGCATGCGCACGTCGAGGATCAAGCAGCCGGGGCTCTCCAACACGTCGGCGTCAAGCAATTCACGGGTTGAGGTAAAGCACACCGGCAGGAAACCCGCCGACAGGATCAATTCAGACAGCGCCTCCCGAACAGAGGCATCATCATCGACAATAATGACCAGCGGCTGCTCGGCTTCAGCCCTTCGCTGCTGTGATGATGGCGTCGATCTCGGTAAGGGCAATTGGTCAACTCTCATGTTTAGCCTCCGTTTCTGGGTTGCGTAAAGCGTCGCCGATCGCCGCAAGCAGTGCCTGGCCATCGAACGGCTTGCGGAAAAGCCCGCCAATGCCCTTGGCGCGGTGCTGATCCACTATCTCGTGGCGGCCGGTGATCAGGAACACAGGCAGGTCCGGACGCGCCTTCTTGACCAAGTCACGAAGTTCAAAGCCGTCCATGCCGGGCATCCCGATGTCGGTGATAAGCATGTCCAATCCAGACAGGCCGCTGACCAGCAACGACCCTGCCGACGAGAAGCTGCGGGCCACATAGCCGGCGGACTCCAGAAGGTCCTCCAGCGACTCGAGCAGTCTTGGGTCATCGTCGACAATCGCCACGACAGGCCTCCGCTTGCTCACGCTCAGCTCCCCCCTGCCCGGCGCGAGTGCGTGATCGGTATTCCCAATCGCTCGGCGATGCGCACTAGGTCGGCGAGCGACGCCGCGACCATCTTCTGCATGACGTTCCTTCTATGAATTTCCAGCGTAACTTCGCTGATCCCCAGTTCAGCGGCGGCCTGCTTGTTGAGCAGGCCGCTGACCACCAGCGGCAGCACCTCACGTTCGCGCGGCGTCAGCTCGAGATAACGTTGCTTCAACACGCCCAGCTCGGCGCGCTCCGATCGCTGTACCCGATCCTGGGCAATCGCCGTATGGATTGCGGCCATGAGGTCTGCATCGCTGAAGGGCTTGGTCAGGAAATCCACGGCGCCGTGCTTGATCGCACGCACTGAGGACGGGATATCGCCATGTCCCGTCAGGAAAACGATCGGCGGATGATCACCCTCGGCAATCTGCCGCTGCAGATCGAGGCCGTTAATATCCGGCAACTCGATATCGAGGATGAGGCAGGCAGGGACGTCCGGCTTGTCAGCGCGGATATAATCGCCCGCCGATCCGAACGCTACGGCACGCATGCCATGTGCGGCCAGCAGCTCACTGAGCGCCTCCCGGATGCGTTCATCGTCATCTACGATGAAGACAATTTGGCCGTCCGTCGTCATGACGCCGCTTTCGCTTCAATCGGCAACGTGAAGATAAACGTCGCTCCACGTGGTTCGTTCTTCTCGACCCATAAACGCCCGCTGTGCGACTCGATGATCGAACGGCAGATCGCCAGTCCCATGCCCATCCCTTGCTCTTTCGTGGTAAAGAACGGTTCGAATATCCGGTCGGGAAACTCGACGCCCCGGCCGCGATCTCTGACTTCGGTCTGGACAACATCCCCGATATGGCGCACGCGGATGCTGATAACTCCGTCATCCGTACCAGAGTCCATCGCCTCCATGCCGTTGCGGATGAGATTGACCAGAACCTGCTGGATTTGGACGCGATCGAACGCGACTAGCGGAATGTCGCTTCCGACATCAACGCTGATGCGAATGCCCCGCCGCATCGCTTCCTCGGTCACGAGGTCGCGTGCCTCTGCGATGACACTGCTGAGCGTCGCATTGGTCCTCGTCTCGGTGGATTGCTTGAACAGCGCGCGAATGCGGCCGACGACGTCCGCCGCCGAATTGGCGTCCCGGATTATGCGCTCGGCCGTAATCTTCGCGCGTTCGACGTTCGGAGGGGCGGCGGACAGCCAACGGTGGCATGCATGGGAATTGGCGACGATCGCGGCCAGCGGCTGATTCACCTCGTGCGCGATCGAAGCGGAAAGCTCGGCGAGACTTGCAGCCTGAGTGGCTTGCGCGAGTTTGTCGGAGGCTTGTCGCAGCGCCTCCTGGGCGCGCACCTCTTCGTCGATGTCGAGGGAAACCCCGTACCATTGCACAACCGCCCCGTCTTCATCACGCCGCGGCTCGACCCTGCACTCCGCCCAGCGATAGCCATCTGTTTCGCGCCAGCGAAACCGCATCGCGGAACCGCCGCCTGTTTCGAAACAGCTCAGCAACGTGCGCAGCACCTCGGGAGCATCTTCGGGATGAACCAGTTCTTGCAGCAATTCCTCGATGCGCGGCTCTCCGAGTGTTTCGAAATTGGCGATGACGGCGCGGAAATGGTCCTGGTATCGCTTGTTGAAGTAGACCGGCCCGCCGGTCGGCACCGCGCTCCAGATGCGGACCGGCACAGCGTCGATCATCTGCTGAAGCTGCAATTCGCTCCGCCGCAGCGCCTCTTCGGCTTGCATCTGATCGTCTATGTCGTGACAGAGGCCGTACCACTGCACGATCAGGCCAGCGTGATCGCGCATCGGCTCTGCCCGGCTCGACATCCAGTGATAGACGCCATCGGCGCGGCGCAGGCGATACCTCATGGAGAAGCGCTCGCCGGTAGCAAGGCAGTGACTGAGCGTATCGCCGAATGCTGCTGCGTCGTCCGGATGGACGGTGGCCGCTATCATCGCCGCCAGCCGGCCGATGCCCTGTTTGTCCAAATCCGTTACGTCAAGGCCGAGAAAGTCGACCATTCGCTTGTTGAAAAAGGTCGGCTCGCCGTCCGGCGTCAGGCGCCAAACGTGGCTCGGAACCATGTCGACAAGCTGCGAGAGCTCCCGCTCCCGGTCGCGCAATGCCTCCTGCGCGCGCACCTCATCGTCGATGTCGATGCTGGCCGTGTACCATTGGACGATCGCTCCACTCTGGTTCCGCAGCGGCTCGGCGCGGCCCTCCCTCCAGCGGTACACGCCATCCGCGCGACGCAGGCGATACCTTATGGGATAGGGTTCGCCGGTGGCGAGCGAGCGGCTGAGCCATTCTCTCATCCTGGGTCCATCGTCGGGATGGACGGCTGCCGCGACCACGGTCGCCAGGCGGCTCGTGCCCGGCTTGTCCCAGCCCGCGATGTCGTTGAGGCCGATATAGTCTGTCGTGCGCTTGCTGAAGAAGGTTGGTTCGCCGTTGGGCGCCATACGGGCGATGTGAGCGGGGATCATTTCGACCAGCAACGAGAGTTCTCGCTCCCGCTCCCGCAAGGTCTCCACACTTTGGCGCAAAGTGAACACCGCCGCCTGATGCTGCCTGGAAATGGCGGCCACGACGAGCGCCGAAAATGCAGAGATGGCCAGAAAAAGCTGCAGCATGATCTGGTTGTGCTTCTGGGACTCGGGATCGCCGGCAAATTGGCTGGCGCCGGATATCGTGAATACCGCCGTGATCAGAGCGAGAACGGTCAATGCTACGGCGGCGCCTCGGAACTCAAAGCGCACCGCGGCCCAAAGAAGAGGCGGCATGATGATGTAGGCGAAGGGCAGATAGCCGCTCAAGGAAAGGGCGGCTATACCAAGAAAGATCAGCCCTAGGACGCAAGCTTCCATCCACCGCGCCGCCGAGAGCTGCGCCTTGCCGCGCCAGTTCTGGAACACGACCAGCGCCAGTGGCGCTACGATCAGGACTCCCGTCGCGTCTCCGATCCACCACAGCGGCCAAGCCGTCGCAAAGGTTTGCGATTGTATGCCAAACCACGCAAGCGCCGCACTTCCCACCGTCGCGCTTGCAACTGGCGCAACTCCAGCGGCCAGTGCGACGAATGCGAGAACGTCCCGCAACGTTTCCAGCCGAACTGGGCGCTTGCAGGTCTGGTTCACAAGCCATGCGCCGGCCACCGCTTCAAGAGCGTTGCCGGCAAAGATCAGGAAGGCCGCGGGCAGCGGAGTGTGGAACCACAAGAAGTTGCTGAACAGTTCTGCCACACAGGCCCCCAGCACCCACCACGGCCAGCTATACCTGGAGGCGAAGACAAGCGTAGCGATGAAGAGCCCGCTCGGAGGCCAAATGGAAATCCCTGTTCCAGGTATGATTGCGAGCGACTGGGCGAAGCCGCAGCCCAGGACATAGGCCGTAATAAAAAGCCCCAGATGCAAGAATTGGGGACGGTGCGACCAGACGCGCGACAACCTGCCTCTTTCAAGATCGCTGATCATGTTGCCGCGAATCAGGCCCGGTTCATTCGTCGCGAAAGGTCGGCCGCTTCCCGGTCCGGATCGGTCCAAGTCATGCGTCAACGCGAGCGTTGCGCTGGAATCGGTCTCGCCAAGTGAGTTGGGCGCTATCGTCATCGGGTGCCCCTGACGGACAAACAAACTCTGGAGATTGTCGGCGCTTCGTGTAGCACTTGCTCTTGATAGCTGGACTGGGCTGACGGACTCACGTCGCCACCCTAATCCCGCCACGCCCCAACCGCACCTCATGGAAATCCATGCATTGCACGGGGCGGCGGCGCCCCTTCACCGAGAGCCGAAAAACCAAGCGCTTACTGAGCGCCGCCAGTTATTGCGCAGCTTTCGCTTCAACCGGGAGGGTGAAGATGAATGTCGCCCCACGCGGCATGCTATTCTCCGCCCAAAGGCGTCCGCCGTGAGACTCGATGATCGAGCGGGAGATCGCGAGCCCCATGCCCATTCCGTTCCCTTTCGTTGTAAAGAACGGCTCGAATATCTTTTTGGGACGTTCGATACCCGGGCCTTGGTCGCGGACTTCGGTCTGGATCGTGTCCTCTATCCGGCGCACGCGCATTGCGAGAACCTTGTCGCCCGCCGTGGTGTCCATCGCCTCCATGCCGTTGCGAATGAGGTTGACCAGGACCTGCTGAATCTGGACGCGATCGAACGCAACCAGCGGAAGGTCGCTTTCGACGTCGATGTCCATGCGAACGCGACGCCGCATGGCTTCCTCGGCCATAAGGTCACGTGCTTCGGCAACGACGCTGGGGATCGGTGTGCTGGTTCTCATTTCAAGCGAAGGTCTGAACAAGGCACGGATGCGGCTGACGACATCCGCCGCCGAGTTAGCATCGCGGACGATACGCTCGGCCGTGATCTTCGCGCGCTCGACGTTCGGGGGCTCGGCGGACAGCCAACGGTGGCATGCGTTGGAGTTGGCGACGATGGCGGCCAGCGGCTGATTCACCTCATGAGCGATGGATGCGGAGAGTTCGGCAAGGCTCGCCGCCTGGCTCGCACGCGCAAGTCTCTCTTGTGCCAGCCGAAGCTCCTCTTGTGTGCGCATCTCATTTTCGATGTCGAGGCAGATAACGTTCCACTGCACGATGGCGCCTTCAGCGTTGCGCATCGGCGCGGCGCGCGTCTCGACCCAGCGATATTCACCATCGAAGCGCCGCAGACGGTGCCGTCGCGCATACGGCTCGCCTGTGGACAGACAATGGGCATATCTCTCTTTGACACCTGTCAGGTCGTCGGGATGAACACCGGCGTCGAGTGTGCCAGCCAGCCGGGACTTTCCCGCTTCGTCCAATTCCTCAAGATTGTATCCGAGGAATTCGCGGAGCTGCTGGCTGCGATATATCGGTTCGCCATCCGGCGCGGCGCAATCGATCATTGCCGGCAGCGTTTCAACGAGCTGCCAGAGAGCCCGTTCTCTCTCGCGCAGCGCCTCTTCGACGCGCAGCTGATCGTCGATGTCGTGCGTAAGGCCGTACCATTGGACGATGCGTCCACCCTGGTCCCGCAGCGGCTCCGCGCGGCCCTCCATCCAACGATAAACGCCATCGGCACGGCGCAGGCGATACTTCATGAAGAAGCGCTCGCCGGTGGCAAAGCAGCTGTCGAGTGCTTCCTTCAGGCTGGCTGCATCGTCGGGATGGACGACGGTGGCAATGAAGGCCGCCAGCAGGCTCGTGTCCGGCTTTTCCGCGTCCGCTATGTCCAGGCCGAGAAAATCTATCAGGCGCTTGTTGAAGAAGGTCGGCTCACCGTTGGGAGACAGCCGCCAGAGGTAGCTCGGAACCATGTTGACGAGTTGCGAGAGCTCTCGTTCCCGGTCGTGCAACGCGGCTTGCGTGGTCACCAGGTCATGGATGTCGACGCTCACGCCGTACCATTGGAGAATGCTGCCATCTTCGTCGCGCAGCGGCTCGGCGCGAGTCTCGGTCCAGCGATAGCCGCTGTCGGCCCGCCTCTGGCGATATCTCTGAACGTAAGGCACGCCCGTTGCGAATGAATGGCGGATCGCCTGCCGTGCGGTGTCGATATCGTCTGGATGGATCACGCTCAGCGACGGCGACCCGTCCGGGGCGGTGATGTCGTGGAGCGTGGCCCCGGTTACATCGGTGAACCGTTTGTTGACGTAGGAAGGCGTCCCTTCCCGTGTCGTACTCCAGATCAAAGCGGGCACGGTGTCGATCAGCTGCTGAAGGCGCCGCTCACTTTTGCGCAACGCCGCCTGCGCGCGCACCTCATCGTCAATGTCGAGAGAAACCCCGTACCACTGCACGACCGTTCCGTCGTCATCGCGTCGCGGCTCGATCCTACACTCAGCCCAGCGATAGGTGCCGTCTTTTTCGCGCCAGCGAAACCGCATCGCGGAGCCGCCGCCAGTTTCGAAACAGGTCAACAACGTGCGCTGCACCTCGGGCGCATCTTCGGGATGAATCACCTCGTGCAGCAACGTTTCGATGCCCGGCTCGCCGAGCGCATCAAAGTTCGCGATAACGGAGCGGAAATGGTCCTGGTATCGCTTGTTGAAGTAGACCGGCCCGCCGGTCGGCATCACACTCCAGATGCGGACCGGCACGGCGTCGATCATGTGCTGAAGTTGCTGCTCGCTCTGCCGCAACGCCGCTTCGGCGTGCATCTGATCGTCTATGTCGTGACAGAGGCCGTACCACTGGACGGTGCGGCCAGCGTCATCGCGCATCGGCTCCGCCCGGCTCGACATCCAGCGATAGACGCCGTCGGCACGGCGCAGGCGATAGCGCATCGCGAAGCTCGCACCGGTAGCGAAGCAACCACGGAGTGCATCGCCGAATGCTGCCGCGTCGTCCGGATGAACGGCGGCCTGTATCATCACCGCCAGCCGGCTCATACCCGGTCGGTCCAGATCCGCTACATCGAGGCCGAGAAAGTCGACCATGCGCCCATTGAAGAAGATCGGCTCGCCGTCGGGATCGAGCCGCCAAATGTGACTCGGGACCATGTCCACGAGCTGCGAGAGTTCCCGCTCCCGGTCGCGCAATGCTGACTCGGCCCGCTTCTGGTCCTCAATGTCTATTGTCGTGCCGTACCATTGAACGATGCGCCCCTGGCTATCGCGAAAAGGTCGTCCTGAGCTTCGAAACCAGCGATAGACGCCATCGGCGCGCCGCAGGCGATGCTCGGTATCATAGGGATCGCCGGTTTCGAGGCAATGCCGCCATCTGGCGGCTACAGGATCATAATCGTCGGGATGGATGGCTCGACGCCAGCCGAACTCATCGTTGTCTTCGGAAGTGTTGAGACCCTCATGCGTGTTGCCGAGGAACGCCAGCGTGTTTGGGCTGACATAGGTGAATCTTCCGGCGGCATCGGCTGCCCACGCGTGGCCGGGCATGCTCTCGATGATTTGCAGCGCAAGCGTTGCTTCGGGGTCGATTTCGCCAAGTGAGTTGGACGCTGCTGTCATTGGCTTCTCCTGTCGGACAAAAAAGCCTGGGGACGGTCAGCGCTTGATATAGCACTTGTTTTCAATATCTGGACAGGCGAACTCACCGCCTAAATCTAGTTCCGCCATGCCTCGGCTGCATCTCATGGAAATCCATGCATTGCGCGGAGATATCGCCGCTACGGGGGCCCTAACGATGGCCTCGCGCGAGGAGCGACGCGGATCGATGCATCAACACCGACACTGGGAATACGAGCCGGACAGGTAAGACGCTACCGCTCGTCGAAGCAGACAGCAGCCACATCGCGCCTGCGAAGAGCAGAATGCCAAATGGCGCAAGCGTGATCAGGCGCATCCCGGTCCTTTGGATGACGAAGCCGGACAACAGAACCTGATCGGTAGTTCGTACTGAACCTCAGCACAGGTCGTATTATCAGTCAGCCGGATTCCTCAGGCGCGCGAACGTGCCGGCGCGAACCTCCGTATTGCCGAAGACCGTGGCAGCAATGATCGCAGAGAGCGCCCTGTTGAAGAGTTCGGTTGTCTTAACGTTCACCTATTTTGACAAGCGCGCAACACGCATTCGCTGTGCGGCAGTTGCGACGGTCATGAAAAGCATCCCGCTATCTTGCCGCCGGCTAACGCGGTGCGACACGCAGCCCGGCGGCATCGAAGAGATGCATGCGCTCCGGCGGCAGAGCGAGGTTGATCGGCGGCCCTTGCGATTCAACGCCCTGCTGCTTGAGAACGGCGATAAGTTTGCTGTCGCCGGCAATGGTGGCGTGGACAACTGTTTCCGGTCCCAACGCCTCGGCCAGCGTTACCCGCGCTTCCACCGATCCCTTGCCGCCATTCGAAAGTTGGATGTCGTGTGGCCGGATGCCAAGCGTCGCGTCGTCTCCCGGTTTCAGCGCGACCCCGTCGGCGGCGATCGAGGCCGACAGCCCGCCTGGACCTTCGACACGCACCTCGGCGCCGCTTGCCGAACGCACCTTCACCGGCAGCAGGTTCATCCGCGGCGCGCCGATGAAGCCGGCGACGAACAGGTTGGCCGGCGCGTTGTAGAGATCGAGCGGCCGGCCGACCTGTTCGATCCGCCCCGAGCGCATGACCACGATGCGGTCCGCCAGCGTCATCGCCTCGATCTGGTCATGGGTGACGTAGACCATCGTGGTTGCCAGCCGCCGGTGCAGGCCCGCCAGTTCAGCGCGCATGGTGATGCGCAGTTCGGCATCGAGGTTGGACAGCGGTTCATCGAGCAGAAAGGCGGTCGGATTGCGCACCACCGCACGGCCGATCGCCACGCGCTGCTTCTGGCCGCCCGACAATTGACCGGGCCGGCGGTCTAGATAGGGAGCAATTTCCAGCATGCGCGTCGCTTCCGTGATCCGCGCGTCGATCTCGGCCTTCGGCATACGAATGTTTTCAAGCCCGAAGGCGAGGTTCTGGCGCACGCTCATGTGCGGGTAGAGCGCGTAAGACTGGAACACCATCGCCAGACCGCGTTGCGCGGCCGAAACGTTGGTGACGTCGACCCCGTCGATCTCGACCTTGCCGTCGGTCGGCCGATCGAGCCCGGCAATCAACCGCAGCAGCGTGGACTTGCCGCAACCCGACGGGCCGACGAGGACCAGCATCTCGCCGTCACCGACGTCGAGGTTGATACCGTGCAAGATCTTCATCTTGCCGTAAGCGCGATCAATGTTGGTCAGCGTTATCCGTCCCATGACATCCTCACTTCAGCCCGGTGCCGGCAATGCCGGAAGTGATGTAACGCTGCAGGAAGACGAAGACGAGGACGACGGGGATCATCGTCACCACGGTCATCGCTAGGATGTAGTGCCACTGCACGTTTAGCTGGCCGGCATAGGTGTTGAGGCCGACCTGGAGTGTGTAGAGTTCCTTGCGCGACAGCACCACCAGCGGCCACAGAAAGTCGTTCCAGCGCCAGACGACCGAGAAGATCGCCAGCACGGCGAGCGCCGGTGCTGCAAGCGGCAATACGATGCGCCAGTAGATCTGCCATTCGGAAGCGTTGTCCATGCGCGCCGCATCGAGCAGCTCGTCGGGGATGGTCAGCATATATTGGCGCAGCAGGAAGACGCCGGTTGGCGTCGCCACCGTCGGCAAGATCACGCCCCACAGCGAATCGAGCAGTCCGACGGCGCCCACCACCGAATAGAGCGGCACCAGGATGACCGACAGCGGCACCATCAGCGTACCGACGATCACAAGCATCGTCAGATCGCGACCGCGGAACTTGTATTTCGACAAGGCGAAGGCGGCCATCGAATTGGTGAGCAGCGTGATCAGCGTTGCCATTGCCGTCACAAAAACCGAATTGCGCAGATAGCGCAGGAAGTCGAAATGGACGAAGGGCTCGGTGTAATTCTCCGTCGCGAAGCCGATTTCGCGCACCGGCTGCCGGTCGGCGATGTTGGCCTTCACGATATCGTTCGGCGCCTGCGGATCCACCATTTGCGCCATGATGCCGATGCGCCGCACCTCGGCCAGCACCTTGGTCGAACCATCCGGCAACTTCACCCTGTAGAGGGTCAGCGGCTTGTCGTAGCCTTCGACCCTCGCGTGTTGGCTGACATAAGGCATTATGGTCGGCGGGAACTCGGCGAGCTGTGCCGGCGTCTTGAATGACGAACCCACCAGCCAGACGGCCGGGCCGAACATGATGACAACGCCGCCGAGCAGCCACAGCCAGCTCACGATATCCGTCCAGTGCCAGCCGCGACCGCCGCGCCGGCGGGTCAGGAATGTCATCACGCCGCTCATTCGCGGGCTCCTTTCCGCTCACCCCGGCGTCCGACCTGCAGCTGAACCAAGGTGAGCACGACCAGCACCAACCCCATCAGGATCGAAGCCGCCGAAGCCAGCCCCGGATTGCGCAGCAGGGAGGCGAAGCCGATCTCATAGATGTACTGCGTGATATAGAGGGTCGAGGTTCCCGGCCCTCCACCCGTCAGCACATAGACTTCGTCGAAGATCTGCACAGCGCGGATCAGCGCCAGTACGATGACGACAAGCAGATTCGGCATCAGCAGCGGCAGCGTGATGCGCCAGAACACCCGCGCCGGCTTCGTGCCGTCCATCTCGGCCGCTTCGTAAAGGTCGCGCGGGATCGCCTGCAATCCGGCAAGCAAGATCAGCGTATAGAAGCCCATATGTGCCCAAACCGAAACGCTGACCGCGGCGGTGAAAGCCCAGAAACGGTCTGTCAGCCAGTTGTGCGGCTCGCCGCCCAGATCATGGACGATCAGGTTGAGCAGGCCCTGGCGCTGCAGGATCCAACGCCAGATCAGGCCGGTGACGACGGGCGACAACAGCACCGGAAAGAAGAACACCGCGCGCCAGAAGCTGCGCCCGACGATCTCGCGGTTGAGGATCAACGCTGTCGCCATCGACACGACCGTCATCAGCGCCACCTGCACGACGACGAACAGGCCGGTATTGTGCACGGCCTTCCAGAAGAGATCCTCGTGGCAAGTGGCAGTGTCCAGGTAGTTGCCGCAATCGAGCAGGCGCTGATATTGCTCGAGCCCCACATAGGTTCGGTCCTGCAGGAAGTAGGCCGTTCCCGACGTGGCCGAATAGAAAAAGTTGATGATCATCGGCACCAGGACGAAAATGCCGAAGATCGCCATGTTTGGGGCGAGGAAGAACGCGGCCATGCCGCCGGTGCCCGTCGCTCGCTGCCAGAACTTCAGCGGCACGTTGACGATCGACGCCAGCCACACGACCGGCGCCGCGAGGGCGGCGCCAATCCCTGCCTTCAGTGTCGCGGCGGCGGTCACTTCGCCTCGGCAACCTTGTCGGCGATATCCTGGTCGATCCTGCCCCAGGCATCGTCGAGGCTGAGCTCGCCGGCCATCACCTGGCTGACGCGCGTCACCAGCGCGGCGAAGTAAGCGTTGGCCCACTTCCACGGCGGCAGCGCATCGGCCGCCGGCAGGGTTTCACCCGCCGCCTTGACGAACTTGTCGAGCGCCGGACCGACGTTCTTGTCGGCCGAGACCCATTTCAGCCCGCCCTTGTCTACGACGCCCTTGTGCGCGGGCAGAAACAGCGTGCGCTCGCTGAACTCTTTTACCACGTCTTCACGGGCCAGATAATCCATGACCTTGGCGACGTCCTTGGGATTCTTCGTGTATTTGATGGCGACCAGCGCCGCGCCGCCCTTCACGCCCGAACAGCCTGCGGTAGCGCAAGGCGAGCCGGTCGCCACCCAGTCGAAACTATCGCCGATCTTGGTCGATAGATTGGCGACCTGCCAGCTACCCGAATAATAAAACGGGATCTGGGCGTTGATGAAGTCGTCGGCGGCCGCGCGATAGGTCGAGCCTGCCGCCGAAACCCAGGTATCCTTCAGCATCAGGCCCTTGGCGGTCCAGTCGACGAGCTTGCCGACGAAAGCCTTGGTGCCGTCGTCCACTTTCGCCGGCATGCCATCGGGGCCGATATAGTTCGCTCCGAAGGAGACATTCGGGCCCGAAATGCGGTGACCGGAACGGTCGATGGCGAAGGCAGCCGGAAGCTGCTGGCTCTTCGCCACCTCGGCGGCGGCTTTGACCCAGTCGTCCCAGGTCGCCTTGTCACCGGGCAGCGGCGCGCCGGCCTGTTCGAACAGCGTCTTGTTGGCGAAGCCGCCGGTGAGCGTGAGCTGGGTCATGAAACCCGGGATGGCGTTGGAGCCGTCGGGGCGCATCCAGTCCAGCGTGTCAGCGAAATTGTCCTCCCAATATTTCGGATCGGCCACCAGTGGCCTGAGATCGAGCCAGTGCTGGGCAAGCTCCTTGATGTTTGTGACGCGGGCGATGTCCGGACCCTGGCCGGCTTCGAGCTGGATGGGCAACTGCTCCTGGATCACCTTGTAAGCGACGTTGTCGAGCGTGACGTGGATGTCGGGATTGTCCTTCATGAAGCGGTTCAGAATGTCCTGGATGACATCGCCCTCGACACCGTCCGAATACCACATGATGCGCACGTCGCCGGCAAACGCGCTGGTCGATGCGAGCAGGCTGACCGATAGCGCGGCCAGCAAAGTGCGGGTCTTATTCATGCTTCGTCTCCTCCTTTAGCGGGGCGGCGCCCCGATGGTTCAAGCCTGCTACGCCCTCTCCTCTTGAGCGTCGCAGCCGATCTCCTCCCTACTTTCTGTGCTTCATGCGCATCGCCTCACCGCGCACGGTCCAGTTGGCCGGATCGAGTGTACGTCCCTCAGCCACGATCCTTGCGTCGGCGAGGAAATGCACCGTGCCGTATTCCGGATCCTCGACGATCAACTCGCCGTCGATACCTGGCCGCACCGACAGGTCCCCAAAAACGGCAGTCCAGGCGTCGAGGGCCGGCCGATTGGCATTCCGGTCACCGAGGCGAACGATCCATGTCGTCCTGCGTCCCGCCGCCCGCAGCTCGTTGCCGGCGGTCGGGCCGGCCACTACCTGCATGAGCGGCACATCCGTCTTCAGCATGACGAAGGCGTCGCCCGACTGCGCGAACGCCCGATCGCCACCCACTTGCACGGCATCGAAGGCACGTGCGGGAAACCAGGCGTGCGTGAAGTCGGGCTGTTCATCCGAGCAGGAGAAGCTGACGACGGCGAGGTCGCGGTATTGGTGAAGCCGGGGCAACGTGCCTGAGCCACCCCAATATGATGGTCTGCCATATCCCGACTGTAGCACTTCGCCGGGGTGGTTGATCCAGATCTGCGCATCCGGATTCTTGCCCAGCCGGGCGTGAATGACGGTCTCCTGATAACCCCATTGGTTCCAGCGGTAGCCAGCGGCGCTGCCCATCGCATGGTCGCGCGTCTTGTAGTGGTAGAGCCGCGCGAAGCGATCTTGTCCCTGCGCAAAAGTCCATTCCCACGCCGTATCGGCGGTGAGGGAAGCAATTGCTGCCAACCCGTCCGGAACGCTCAAATCGTGATCCCGCAGGCACAATGCCAGCTGCGGCAGCGCGTGAAAGCGCATGCCGTAGTTGCCCTTGCCCCAAAGCATGCGGCAGATGCCGGATAATTCCAGGGAACGCGCGGCGCGCAGCGTGTGCTCATAGGAGCGGCCCTGCGCCCCGGTGAGGATGCCGCGATGCGCCGAGCGGGCGACGATTTCAAGCAGGCGTATGATTGCCTTGCCGGCACGTTCGGCGATGTCCTTGTCCGGGGCCAGCGCGTAAAGCGCGCACAGGCCCTTGAGATCGATCGGAAAATAGGGCGCCGAGTTGAACTCGGCCATCTCCCATGCCTCGAAATGGTCGAGCCAGGCGCGTACACGCGCGGCTCCAACCGCGGACTGTTCGCGGCCAAGGCGGCCCGACCGCACGAACCGCACATCAGGCAACAGGCCCCCAGCAATATAGGCGGCGGTGTGGAAGAGCAGCGCGTGGTTCTCGGAGAAGTACCACTGCACATCATTGCCGGGCTCGTCCATCCAGTAGCGATAGCCGAGGATGGCGTTGTCGACGCGCGCGCGGAGGCTCGCTTCCAGCCGATCGCCATAGGCCTTGCGGCACCACAGCAGCGGCACCAGGATGAAGTCGGCGCAATCGTGACAATCCTCGATCGCCGGCAGCGTGCCGGAGATCATGGCGTCGGTCTCGGCGCCCTGCCGCCCGATCGCAAGGCGCGCCAGCGCGCGCACCGTATCGGCCTCGGCGTGACCGGCGACCTCGCGCAGGGCTTCATCTATACGCGCGGTAAGCGTTTCCGGCGCATCGCCCTGACGGCGCGCGTGGCATATCTCGACGCCGAAGACACGCGATACGGCATGGTCTGCGACCGTCAGCGCCACCTTGAAATGGCGAAAGTCGGCCGGCAGCTGCTCGGTATCGGCGATCGGCAGCCGCGTCTGGCCCGCCGGCAGATCGAAGGCGAAGCGCACCGGCGTCTCGATCGACATGAAATCGCCTTCGATCTCGATCTCGACTTGCGCGTCGCGCGGCAGGGCCACGCCGGTGACGAGCGCCACCTCGCCGCCGTCATAGGCGGGACGGTCGAAACGCATGTCGTCAAGGGCTGCTTCCATCGCATCGGCAACGCCGCTCTCGACTTCGATCGGCAGTGCCACCGAAGCAGCCGGACCGGATAGATAATCGAGCTGGAAATAGTAGCGGGCGTCGCGCTCTGCGAGATCGTCGAACCACACGCGAATGTCGTTACGGCCGGCCCGCAGCGCGATCTTGAAGTGCTCGGCACTTTCCAGGTTGCGGCCGTAGGGCGCCATCCAGCCGGCTTCCTCGCCATTGGCAAAGAGTATGGCGCCGCCGCATGTGCGCAGCCGCACCATCACCTCGCCAGTCGAGGCCGCCTCGATGGTGGTCTCGGCCCAGGTTCCAAGCACCGTCGGCCGAAACCAGAAGCCTGACAGGTCGATGCGCGGCGAGGCGAAGGGCAGCCAGATGCGCTCGGCGCCGAATTCGGCGCTGACCTGTGGTCGCTTGCCGCGTCGTTCCGCTGCGAACTGCGTGCGGCACGGATATTCATGGGGAATGAAATTCTTGTGCTTGGTCAGGAAGAAGAAGGGATCCATCTCGCCTTGCATAGGCTGGTCGGCCACGTCGTAGCGTTGCTCGGCGATAGACCCGAGCCGCCAATAGACGATTGGCTGCCCCGCCATGAGCGGCCGGCGCAGCGTAAAATCCGTCCGAACGCTTTGCGCGGCCTCGCTCATCGCAAATCCTTCACGGCAACTGGATCGACATCGGTGTAGGCCTGGTTCTCGCCGGTCATGCCCCAGACGAAGGCATAGGGGCCGGTGCCAGCACCCATATGGATAGACCAGGCTGCCGACAGGACGACGTCGCCGTCAGCGACCATCAGGTGGCGCGTCTTGTCTGGCCGGCCCATCAGATGGACTACACGGTCGGCCTCGGCGAGGTCGAAATAGCAATAAGCTTCCATGCGCCGCTCATGCAGATGCGGCGGCATGGTGTTCCACACACTGCCCGGCGCGAGGTCGGTGATCCCCATCAGCAAGAGGCAGGACGGGGCCACTTCGGGATGGATGTACATGCGCAGCGTGCGCCTGTTCGCGCGGGCCTCCTCGCCGAGCACAAGCGGCTTGGCTTCGCTGCTGACGATGAGACGGTGCGCAACATCGGCGCCGGCCGGCACCGAGTTCATGTAGAAGCGTGCCGGCCTCTCCGGATCGTCGCTCTCCAGCGTCACCTCACGCGCTCCGCGTCCGACATAGACGATGTCGCGGTTAGCCACGTGAAAGCGCCGGCCGTCCACCGCGACCGCGCCATTGCCGCCGAGATTGGCGATGCCCATCTCGCGCGCGTCAAAGAAGAGCGGGGTGCCGACTTCGGCCCCGTTGCCGAATGCCAGCGGGTTGGCCAGCGGCACCGCGCCACCGACGATCATGCGGTCGACATGGGTGTAGACGAATTCGATCGCGCCAGGCCGGAACAAGCCGTCGACGAGGAACTCGGCCCTCAGCCGGTCCGTGTCCATGCCGGCAATATCGCCCGGCGACGCGCCAAAGAGCGTCCGCATCATGCCGCCTCCACCTTCGACTGCAGATGCCGCGCCCCTTCGGTCAGGCACAGAATGGCCAGCGCCTGCCCGTAGCCCGTCGGATGGATGGGTATATCGCGATAGAACTGCAGGTCGGCGCCCATGCGTGTGCCATAGGACACGTTCGCCACCACACCTTTGTCATCGATGTTGGCCACCACGGCTTCCAAGGCGCGGAGGCCGGCGGCACGGCACTCTGTCGAGCCGATTCCGAGCCGCGCGGCCTTCATCAACCCGTAGCCGAAGCCGGCCGTGGCGGAAATCTCCTCGTAAGACGTCGGGTCGTCGAGCAGAGTGTGCCATGCGCCCGAACCTGCCTGCACCTCGAGCAGGGCGTTGATCTGCGTGTCCAGCACGCCGAGCAGATAGGCCCGGACCGAAGGTGCAATTTCGGCGAGCTCCACCAGTTCCAGGATGCCGACGGTAATCCAGGCATTGCCTCTCGCCCAACGGGCGCGGGCGAAATTGTGCCGTCCCGCGAACGTCCAGCCGTGAAACCACAGCCCTGATGCCGGGTCAGCGAGATAACGGGCGTGGACCAGGAATTGCCTTTCTGCTTCCTCGACGAAGCGACGCTGGCCGGCAGCCTGGCCGTAGGATGCGAGGAACAGCGCCACCATGAACAGCGTGTCGTCCCACAATTCGTCGTCGTTGACCCGGTCCGAAACATCATGCTGGAAACCGCCTTCGGGCGTCCGCGGCAAGGCGGTGGCCACCCGCTCGGCCCATTCGCGCAGCACCGGCTCGAAGCGCGGCTGGCGCCGGCGCCGCCACAATTCGCTTAGCGCCAAAAGGGGCGCGGTGGTGTTGACGTTCATCGCAGGGAGACCGGCAGCGATGCGTCGGTCGTACCAGGCCTCGATCGTCTGCAGCAGCCGATCGTCGCCGGTTTGCGCCCACAGCCGAACCAGCCCGTAGAGCCCGACGCCTTGCGGCCATTCCCAGCTGTCGAAGCTGACATAGTCGCCCGGCGTGCCGTCGAGATTCGGCTCATGGAACCGCCCGTCATGACGCAAGCCGGTCATGCCGGCCACAAGGCTGGCAAGCACGGAATTCAGGCGTTCGGCCGATAGCGGCATCACTCCTCCCGTTTCTCCCGCTTCATCGGAACTGTTTCACAGCCATTTTTCTTGCGCAATCTGAAAATTTTTTGCATTAATTGGATGACTTTGCCGGAGGTGACGGAGCGGATGAATATCCAGTGCAAGCGCGGTCGCCCCAGCCGCCGCATTCGACTTGAAGAGATAGCGGCGCGTTGCGGCGTGTCGGTCAGCACCGCCTCCCGTGCGCTGAGCGGTGTCGGCGGCGTGAGGGACGAGCTTCGCACCAGGATCATCGAAACGGCGAAGTCGATGAACTATGCCATTCCCGCCTCGGTTGCCGGCCGCAAGGTCATCCTGGCCGCAAGCAGCGTGGCAATGGTGGACAGTGCCCGCAATCAGTTCACCTACCATGTCCTTGATGGACTCAACGAGCGCGCCCGGTTGCTGGGCGTCGAACTCGTGACCCGCCCGGTTTCGGCGCCCGAGGACGAAATCGCGCTGCTGCGTGAATCCGAGCGCGACGACAGCGTCGCCGGCTGCCTGTTTCTGACGCTGGACGATGACGATGTGCTGACGCTGACAGCCGGATTCGCCAAGCCGATCGTGCTCGTCAACGGCGACGATCCCTCGATGCGCCATTCGAGCGTGACGCCCTGCAATCGCTCTGCCGCCATGCTTGCGGCGCAGCATCTGATCGGCCTCGGCCACCGCCGCATCCTGTTCCTGATGCGGCGTGGCCGGCGCACGATCGAGCGGCGCTATGAAGGTTGGCGCGACGCGCTGATCACGGCCGGCATTGCCGGCTTCGACGACTTCGTGGTCGAGGTGCAGGACTGGCTGCCGGAACTTGCGAGCAGGGCCGTGACCGAGCGCATCGCGGCCCGTGGCCTCGATTTCACCGCCGTGCTGACGGCCGGCGACAGCTTGGCGTTTGGTGCCATCGCCGGCGTCCAGGAGGCCGGATATTCGGTGCCTGGCGATGTGTCCGTGGTCGGTATGGACGACTTGCCGCTCGCTGCCTTCTGCAACCCGCCGCTGACGGCGATGCACATTCCCATGCGCGAGATCGGATCGGCGGCGCTTAGCCTGCTGCTCGACGATATGGCCCATTCGGGGTCGCCGCCGCGTCGCGTCGAACTTGCCTGCAATCTCGTGGTGCGCCAGTCGACGGCACCAGCCCGGAGCGGCGCCGGCGGTCATCAACTGGCCTCTTGAGCGCGCGACTTGCCGCCAGCAAAGAGCAGCGGCAAACCCTCTTGCGTCTGCAGTTCAAGGACGCGTCCAAGCAGGATCATATGGTCGCCAGCCGGGAAGCGGTCGGCGACGCTGCATTCGAACCGCGCCAGTGCGCGCGGCAGCAATGGCACGCCGTGCTCGCTCCACGACAGGTCAAGATCGGCAAAGTCCGTCCCCGACTTCGAAAAACGCCAGCACAGATCGATTTGATCTTCCGCCAGCACGTGAATGGCGTAGTGCGCGGAATTGGCGAAGGCTTCGAACCGGCGCGAGTGGCGGCCGATAGACCAGAGCACCAGCGGCGGATCGAGCGACACGGATGAGAAGCTGTTGGCAGTGATTGCGACCGGGCCGTCGGCCGTGCCGGTGGTGACGACCGTGACGCCGGTGGCGAAGCGCCCGAAGGCATTGCGCAAAAGGCGTGGATCGCACACGACATGCTCCATCAGCGGCGCTTCCCTGTTCCCAATGGTGTCGCCGGGATCCGTTCCGGCACACGGCCATAGGCGTGCGGGAGCGAGCATGTCTTGAGCTGAGGCAACACCTTGGTGCCGAAATGACGCGCCTCGTCGAGATGCGGGTAGCCGGAAAAGATGAAAGCGCGGATCCCCATCTTCATATACGCTTCGATTTCCGACAGAACCTGATCGGTCGAGCCCACCAGCGCCGCGCCGCAACCAGAGCGCGCGCGCCCGACGCCCGTCCACAGATGCGGCTCGACATAGCCTTCGGCATCGGCGATCTGGCGGTTCCTGGCCTGGTGCGATACGCCGAGCGATCGGGCGTCGAGCGCGCGCTCGCGGATCGCCCTGCCCTGCTCGTCGTCCAGCTTCGAAACCAGCTCCCGGGCATATTCCTTTGCCTCGGCCTCGGTATCGCGCACGATCATGTGGACGCGCAGGCCGTAGTCGAGCGTCCGCCCATGGCGCTCGGCGCGTTCGTGGACGGCCTTCATGCGGCCGGCAAGTTCCTCCCTGGTTTCCGGCCACATCAGGTAGACATCGCACTGTTCGGCGCAAAGCTCGAGCGCGTCGGGCGAATAACCGCCGAAATAGAGCAGCGGGCCGCCATTTTGCTGATAGGGCTTCGCTGGCGCCGTCGAGAGTCCTTTATAGCGATAGACCTCGCCCTCGAAATCGATGCTGTCCCTGGTCCAGGCCTGGCGCAGGATCTGCACAACCTCGCGCGAACGCTGATAACGGTAGGCGCTGTCGGCTGTCTCGCCCGGAAAGTCCGACGAAATGATGTTCACCGTCAGCCGGCCTTCCAGCATGTGATCCAGCGTCGCAATCGTGCGCGCCAGCATGATCGGCTGCATCTCGCCGCAGCGCACAGCGGCGAGCAGATTGATCTTCGAGGTGATCGGCGCGCAGCCGGCTACGAAGCTCAGCGTGTCCTGGCCGACCTGATAGGACGACGGACACAAGATGTTGCGGAAACCTAGTTCCTCGGATGTCTTCACGATCTCGGAGCAATGCGCCCAGCTCGAGCGCAACGCGCCGTCCGGCACACCGAGATAGCGATAGTCGTCCGAGCAGAGTGCGGCGAACCACGAGACTTCGGCTGCATCGAGATCCGGCGAGGTGATTGGGACGATGCTCATTGCCACTCTTCAAAAAAGAAGCCCGGGCCATTCTTCAAAGAGGTCCGGAGCTGCGAATAGGGCTTGCGTAGCATTCGTTTTGTTGTAGATCAATACTGTATCAATTTGAGCAAACCCGAAACCGGGATGTGATTGGAACGCGGGATGCATTTGACAAGGGCTGACCCCGGCCACCGATCCAGCCAGATGCGTGGGCCCTTGCCTGTGCACTTGCAGACCAGCGAAATGCTGATCCGCGAAATCGCGGCCGGACGGCTGGCCGACGGGGCGCGGCTGCCGCCCGAGCGCGAGATGGCCGCGAGCCTTGGGATTGCCGTCGGCACGCTCAGGAGGGCGCTGGCAGATTTGACCGAAAAGGGCCTTCTCGACCGCATCCAGGGCTCGGGTAACTATGTGCGGGCGCGCGGCGACTTGCTCGGGGTCTATGCCTTTTTTCGCCTGGAGCGCATCGGCGGCGGCGGCCTGCCGAGCGCCGACGTGCTGTCCGTCGAGCGACTGCCCAAGCCCGCCGACCTGCCGCAATTCGGCAGCGCCGGCGAAGCCCACCGTATACGCCGGCTGCGGCGGCTCGACGGCGAGCCGGCCGCGGTCGAGGAGATCTGGCTGGACGTCAGCCGCGCCGAGCGGCTCAAGCGCGAGGATTTGTCGGAATCCCTCTATCTCCACTACCGGCTCGCTCTCGGCTTTTCGATCGTTCGCGCCGAAGACCATGTTGCCGTCGCACCCGCGCCGGACTGGGCCCCGCTCGAATTCAGGCCACCGCCGGGGACGGTCGTGGGGTTCATAGAACGTATCGCCTGGGCTGGCGACGGCGTCAGCGCGGAATATTCCCGCAGCTGGTTCGATCCGGGCGCGGCGCGGTACGTCACGCGTTTCAGATAGGCCGGAGGAAGACGCAGCGTGACCAAATCATCGATCGGCTACGGCATCATCGGCTGCGGCATGATGGGCCGCGAGCATATCCGCAATATCGCTCTGTTGCCCGACACGCATGTGGCCGCGATCGTCGAGCCGGACCCCGGCATGTTGGCGGCGTCGCTGGCGACGGCGTCGGGCGCGCGATCGGCGGCATCGATCGCCGAACTGCTGGCGATGGACGAGGTGGACTGCGTCTTGATTGCCAGCCCCAACCACCATCACCTCAGTCAGATGGAGGAGATCGCCGCACTTCGACCACTGCCGGTGCTGGTGGAAAAGCCGCTCTTCACCGAGGGCGCCGACGAGAGGCGGATCGCGGCGTTGAAAGCTCGGCTTCCGCTCGTCTGGGTGGCCATGGAATACCGCTATATGCCGCCCGTCGCCGCATTCGTCGAGCAGGCGCGCCACGCCACCGGCGGCATCCGCATGCTGACGGTCCGCGAGCACCGCTTCCCGTTTCTGGCCAAAGTCGGCGACTGGAACCGCTTCAACCGCAACACCGGCGGCACGTTCGTCGAGAAGTGCTGCCACTTCTTCGACCTGATGCGGCTGATCCTCGGATCCGACCCCGTCCGCGTGATGGCGAGCGCTGGACAGGCCGTAAACCATCTCGACGAACGCTACGGCGGTGAGAGGCCTGATATCCTTGACCATGGCTATGTGCTGGTTGACTTCGCGAGCGGCGCGCGCGCCATGCTGGAACTGAGCATGTTTGCCGAGGGCAGCCGCTACCAGGAGGAACTCTGCGCTGTCGGCGGCGACGGAAAGATCGAATGTCTGGTGCCCGGACCAGGCCGTTTCTGGCCGACCCACCTTGGCCCTGCGCCAGTGCCCCAGTTGATCGTCAGCCCGCGCAATCCGCCTGGACCACGACTGCTGGAGATTCCCGTCGACCCCCGGCTGCTCGAGGCAGGCGACCATAACGGTTCGACCTATTTCGAGCACGCCCGCTTCACCGCTGCGGTGCGCGGACAGAGCAAGGTTGAAGTGACCTTGCAAGACGGCTGGTGGGCCGTCGTCATGGGTCTCGCCGCCGAGAGATCGGCCCGCGAAGGCCGCGCCATCGAACTCGCCGGTGAATTCGCCTTGCCGACCTAAGGCCGACCACGCATTCACCAAACCATCGGGTCAGATGCGCCGACCGGTTGCTGCGTCGAACAGATGCGCACAGGCGCGGTCGATTTCGATCCGCACCCCTTCGCCTTGCTTGAGCGCAAGCCTTTCTCGGAAGAGGCAGGAGATTTCTTCACCGGAGCAGTCGACCCTGGCGAAGATTTCCGAGCCGGTCGCCTCGAGAAGCGTGATCGTGCCCGGCACGCCCTGCCCGGTTGCCCGGATATGTTCCGGGCGAATGCCGTAGACGAGTTCGCGTCCCGCGGCATCCGCCGGCTGGGCGCCTTCCGGCAACGGCAGGATCAACCCGCCGGCGCTGCGGAACACGCCCTCCTCGATGCGGCCGGCAATGAAGTTCATGGCGGGCGAGCCGATGAAACCGGCAACGAAGAGGTTGGCCGGATGGTCGTAGAGGTCCAGCGGCGCGCCGATCTGCTCGACCAGGCCGTCATGCAGCACGACGATCTTGTCGGCCATCGTCATGGCCTCGATCTGGTCGTGCGTGACATAGATCGTCGTGGTACCCAGCCGCTGGTGCAGGGCCTTGATCTCGCCGCGCATCTGGACGCGCAATTTGGCATCGAGGTTGGAGAGCGGCTCGTCGAACAGGAAGACCTGTGGGTCGCGTACGATCGCGCGGCCCATGGCGACGCGCTGGCGCTGGCCGCCAGAAAGCTGGCGCGGATAGCGGTCAAGCAACTTTTCCAGGCCAAGAATGCCGGCTGCCTTCCGGACCCGGCCAGCGGTGTCGGCCGGATCGGCCCTCTTGATCTTGAGGGCAAAGCCCATATTGTCGGCAACAGTCATATGCGGATAGAGCGCATAATTCTGGAACACCATGGCGATGTTCCGGTCCCGCGCGCGCAGATTGTTGACCATACGTTCGCCGATGGCGATCTTGCCGCCGGAGATCGTTTCAAGGCCTGCGATCATGCGCAGCAGCGTCGATTTTCCGCATCCCGACGGGCCGACCAGGATGACGAATTCGCCGTCGGCGATGTCGACGCTGACGTCGTGAATGATCTTGGTGGCCCCGAAGGCCTTCTGCACGTTGTTGATTGTTACCGATGCCATTGGATCTTTCCTGGAAAAAGAGTGATGTCAGGGCGCGCCCTCAGCCGCCCTTGACGGCGCCGGCGGTCAGCCCCGCGACGATCTGCCTCTGCGCGAACATGGTCAGGATCAGCACCGGCAACGTCACCACCAGCGCCGCCGCGGCGAGCGGCCCCCAGCTTACCTGCTCGTAGGACAGCATGTTGTAGACGGCGACCGGCAGTGTGCGCGTCTCACGGCTGGCAAGCACCACGCCGAAGACGAAATTGTTCCACGAGAAGATCACGGACAGGATGAACGCGACGACGATGCCCGGCTTGGCGATGGGCAGGGCAACCAGCCGGAAAACCTGCCAGGAGCTGGCGCCGTCGATGTTGGCCGCCTCTTCCAGTTCCATCGGCGTGGTCTCGAAATAGCCGATCATCACCCACACCACGATCGGCACCGTCACCACCAGATGGATGATGATCTGCGGCCACAGCGTGCCGAGTATCCCGATCCATTGGAACAGCAGAAACAGCGGGATGAGATAGGACAGCCCAGGCGTCATGCGGGCGATCATGATGACGACCGCCGATCGTTCAGCCTTGAGCCGTGCGATGCCATAGCCGGCCGGTACGCCGATCAGCAGCGCCAGCAAGGTCGCCGTGCCGGTCACCAGAACCGAATTCCAGAGATAGAGCAGGAAATTGTTCTCCTCGAACACCTTTACATAGTTCGACCAGGCGAAGCGTTCGGGGATCAGGATCGGCGGATAGGCACCGTTGTCGATCTCGAATTTCAGCGACAGCGAGATCATCCAGAGGAAGAACAGGATCGCCGGCGAGACGAAAACCAGGGCAGCGAAAAACAGACCGATCTGGTTGAGCAGCCGTGAACTCATCTATTTGCCCTCCGTATCGATCCACTGCGAGCGTTGGCGCAGCATCAGCAGGACAAACGACAGGGCCACGATGACAATGAAGAACACCACGGCCATGGCCGAGCCGTAGCCGATATCGTAGTAGGAGAAGGCGGTGTTGTAGAGATAGATGTTGATGGTCTCCGACGCCGTTCCCGGCCCGCCCTGGGTCATCGCGTAGATGATGTCGAAGCTCTTCAGCGCATCGATGGTGCGGATGATGACCGCGATCATCAGGAACGGCGCGATCATCGGCAGAGTGAGATAGCGGAATTGCTGCCAGGCATTGGCGCCGTCGATCTCGGCGCTTTCGAAGGGCTCGCGCGGCACCGAGGCCAGCCCGCCAAGCACGATCAGCATGACCAGCGGCGTCCACTGCCAGGTCTCGACCGCAACCAGCGACGGGATGACCGTGTTGGCGTTGAATATCCATTCCTGAGCCGGGATGCCGACCAGCGACAGCAGGTAGTTGAGCACGCCAAGCTGAGGATGGAACATCATTGTCCAAACCAGTGCGATGGCAACGGGTGTCGCCATCATCGGCATGACGAAGACGCCGCGCAGCAAGCCGCGCAGCGGAAACCTGGCATCGAAGATCAGGGCGGCCAGAGTGCCCAGCAGCATCGGCGCTGCAACCGAGAGGAAGGTGTAGGTCAACGTATGAACAAGGGATTCCCAGAAACGTGGGTCGCTGGCCAGGCGGAGATAGTTTTCCATACCGGCAAAGCTCCGCGACTGGCCGAGCGTCCAGCGATTGACGCTCATCCACAGGGTGAAAGCCCAGGGGAAAACGATGACGGCGCCGACGACGACGAGTGCGGGGACAACGAAAGGCCAGTAGTTGGGAGCCAGCCGGATCGTCTGGCTCCCGTCGATAACCGGCATCGTCACCCCGGTCTGTTCTGGGGTGGTGGCCGACATCAGCCCTGCTCGCTCCTGTCGAGAACCGGCTGGAACTGTTCGGTGGCCTTCTTCAGCTCCGCGGCTGGATCGGCGCCGGCAATCATGTTGGTCAGCGCCACGCCATAGATGTCGCGGAATTCCGTGACCGGGATGATGACCGGCAGTGCCAGCCGACTGATATTGCCCGAGCCGACCACGGCATCAAGCCAGCTTGCCGGCATGGTGACGCCTTCGCGCACCTTGGGATCCTCCAGCACGGATTTGCGGAACGGAACGCCGGCGCCGGCCTGCAACAGCCGTGCACCCATGGTGGGCGATACCGCCCACTGGCAGAACAGATAGGCAGCCTCCTTCTTCTCGCTGGCGGCGGTAACGCCAATCCCGTCGCCGAAGGTGCCCGAGGCATGCGCCTTGGGACCCTTGGGCATCACGCCGTAACCGACCTTGCCGACCACCCTCGATTTTTCCGGATTTTCCATCGGCGGGGCAAAACCCACGCCGTCGAGCCACATGCCGATCTTGCCCTGCAGGAAGGCCGACTGTGCTTCGGCCCAGTTGAACCCGGTAACGCCCGGAGGGGCGGACTTGGTCATCAATCTTTGATAGAGCGCGGCAGCCTCGATCGCCTCGGGAGCCTCGGTGCGCAGCTTGCCCTTGTCATCTAGCGGCGTCATGTCGTAGCCGAGCATCAGCGACGTCCACACCGGCGTGTTTGCGTTCTTGAGCCCGCGGGCGACGAAGCCGTATGTATTGGTCGAGGGGTCGGTCAGCGCTTCGGCGGCTGCCACCAGTTGCTCGAAGGTCTCTGGGTATTTGAGGCCCTTGGCCTCGAACAGCTCCTTGTTCCAATACAGGATCCAGTAGTCCACCGAGAACGGTAGCGAGCGCAGCACGCCCTGGCCGTCCTTGGCAAACAGCATGCCGGCTTCGGCGAAGTCGCTTTCGACCAGCGCCGGGTCGGTGAGCGACGGATCGGCGAGATAGCCGGCGATGTCGGCCAGCCAGCCACCCTTCTCGAACTGGCGCTTCTGCACGTGGTAGCTCAGATGCACGACGTCGAAGCTCGGCTTGCCCGAGCTCAACTCGATCACCGTCTTCTGGCGCTGCTGCTGCTCGGGCGTTGCCTCGGCATTGACCTTGATGCCGGTCAGTTCCTCGAACTCGGCGAGATATTTCAGGATGGTGTCGCTGCGCGGGCTTTTCACCAGATTGACGTCAAGCGTCGTCCCGGCAAAGCGTTTCCAGTCAACGCCTGCGGCAAAGCCGGGGCGAAGCCCCACAAGGCCGGCAGCGGTTAGCGCCGCGGTTCCGGCAAGGAGTTGCCTCCTGGTTGGGTTGAACAGATTGGACGACATTTCTTCCTCCCGGTTGCTGTCGTTGTGGATGCACCGCGAACCGCGGCGCGGCTATATTTCCTCAGATCTGGAGCGCCAGCCGGCGCGCATTGTCGATATGCAGACTGATCGCTTCAACCGCCTTTTGCGGATTGCGGCTCTCCATGGCTTCGATGACCGCCAAATGTTCGCGCATCACCGGCACCACACGACCCTCGATGCGGAAACGCTCCTGGTGGATCAGCCGGATTTTCACCGAGTTGACCAGATAGGCCTTGGCGATAATCTCGTTGCCGAGCGCATTGATGAAGGTGTCGTGCATCGCCCAGTCGATGTTCTGGGCCTTGGCTTCCATTTCCGGCGTCGGCGCCTGCCCGAGAGCTTGAGCCAGCATTTCTTCATGTTCGCGCCGCATGCGAGCAAGTTCGGCATCAGAAGCGCTGGTCGTGAATAGCGCCACTGCCTCGCGTTCCATGAACAACCGAAACTGAAACGCCTCGCGGATCAGATTGATATCGATATGCGCGATCTGCA
The DNA here is from genome assembly GCF_040320095.1 of Mesorhizobium sp. M0800. Taxonomy (NCBI): domain Bacteria; kingdom Pseudomonadati; phylum Pseudomonadota; class Alphaproteobacteria; order Hyphomicrobiales; family Phyllobacteriaceae; genus Mesorhizobium; species Mesorhizobium sp. M0800. Next base: position 5,061 of record NZ_JAMYOZ010000018.1, on the reverse strand, counting down.
TGCCGCGCTGCGGGATGGTGGTCAGCAGTCCCTCGGCCTCGAGACGCGGGACGATCTCGCGAATGGCACCCAGCGGCAGCCCGGTGAAAGCGACCAGTTCGCGCTGTGACACGAACTGCCCCGGCCGCAGATCGCGGGCCAGCAAATGCCGCGTGAAGCTGGCATAGGCCTTCTCCCGGAGAGTGATCGGTTCGCTGCCGTCTTCCACTTCAGCTCGCTTCCTTGTCGGTCAGCCCGGCCTTGTCGGTCAGGCCGCCTCTGTCGCAAACAGCCTGTCGTAGGCAGCGGCAAGCTGCCGCTGTCCCTGCGGATCGACCGCCTCTAGGGGCGGGCGGACCGCCAGCCAGCGCTCGTCGCCGGTCTTGCGCGCGACCATGACCTTCACCGCCGGCGTGACCGGGTATTTGAGCAATTCGAGCACGAAGTCTTCGACGCGTGGGTCGTCGCCCCCGTTTTCGACCATTGCCCGGATTTCGCCGGTAACAAAATTAGCCATGCCGGAAATCGCGCCCTGTCCGCCGCGGCGCACGCTTCTCGCCAGATGCCGTTCGTCGCCGATGAGGATCACCAGATCGCCGTGCGCCTCAAGCAGCGCCTCACTGTAGCTCCAGTCCCCGCCGGAATCCTTCACCCCGGCCACCACAGCGGGAAAAGCGGCGCGCAGCCGGCCGATCAGCCTAAGCGGGAGCGGCACCATGGTGACTGAGGGGATGTTATAGAGGAGGACGTCGCGCGCCAGCGGACCGAGTGCGGCGAAGACGGCGGAAAACCATCCGAACAGCCCGTCCTCGCCGACATTCTTGAAGTAGCTCGGCGGAGCAAGCAGAATGTTGCGAACGCCGCGCTGCAAAGCGTGCCGGGCCTGATCGGCGGCATCTTCGGCTGCATCGACCAGCACTCCGGCGACGAGCTGATGTGGCGGAATACCGGCAGCCAGCATGGCCTCGGTGACGATCCGTCGCTCGTCGGTGCCGACCGAGGCTCCTTCGCCGGTGGTGCCGAACAGCGTCGCGCTGCTGCAGCCGGCGCCAAGGCAGGCTCGCGCATGCGCGATCATCGGCGCGAGCGCTATCTGCCCCGACGGGTCGAAGGGTGTGGTCAGGGCAACCGAAAGACCAAAGCGGGAAGCCAATGCGATCTCCGTTGAAATCAATGTGGGCGTAGCGTTAGCACGCTAACATGTCAGATGTAAATTGATGATCTTGTCAACTGGTCACTGCCGCACGGCGCCGGCGAGGGCCGATCACATCCGATGACACATGCTGCTGCCCCCCGAGCGTTCTTGCTAGATCGGCCGGAAACTTTGGGGTAGCCGCTATGGTTCGCCGTGGAATGCGTAATAAATCCACGTTCGCTGAGCGCGCCGGACAAACCCGGTTCGCTACCATTCAAAGCAACGACTTTAATATCGGTTTACCTGAATCTGCTAGCAGCAATGACGCCGGTTTTTCGTCGGTTAAGCAAAGGGTTCCACCTTGCCGCAGCAATTCAGCACTCCGTTCGGTCACCGGGGCGATCGCAACTGGCCGAGGTTGCACGGCTTCATGGGCGTCGAGTTGGAACGCGCGCCCGATGTTCTCGTGCCTCGCGTCGCCCTGGCCCGGAAGCTCGGTAGATGGGACTTTGGTGGCGGGAGCCGGGCTTGAGCGTCATTCGCGCCTTGCAAGGCGCCGACCTCCCGGCAGTTGCGAACATGTTTCAGCGCGTGCTGTTGAAGGAGAGGACCGAAGCGCCGGCCTCTCTCGTGGAATACATGAAACGGTTTTATCTGGATGCGCCCGGTTGCGCAGACAACCTCCGGTCGCTTGTCCATGTCAACGACGCCGGTCGCGTCTCCGGATTTGTCGGCGTCCACGTCCTGCCGATGACGTTCAACGGCCGACAACTACGCGCGGCCATCTGTAGCTCGCTCATGGTCGAGGACCGTGAGCACGACCCGCTGGCCGGCGCCCGCTTGCTGAAAGCTTACCTGGATGGTCCGCAGGACATCTCCTTCAGCGAGACGGCCAACGATATTTCCGTGAAATTGTGGACCCGGCTGCGCGGCGTGGTCCTGCCGCAATACAGCCTTGACTGGGTCCGCGTGATGCGCCCCGCGGCCTTCATGCTCAGCCTTTCCGCCAATCGCATGGCGCTTGCGCGAATGCTCAATCCGCTGGCGCGTACAGTCGACCGATTTTACTGCAGAAGGATGACGTCCAGCGAACGACGCTGGTCGGGTGTGGCGGTGGACGGAGCAGGCCACGGAGCATTTCGTACATCCGAAATCGACAGCCACGCATTTGCCAGGCTCATCGAACCGTTTACCGCTCAATTCGCCCTGCGCCCGGAATGGACGGAAGACCAACTCGACCACATCCTGACCGATGCGGCACAAAAGCCGGATCTGGGCGAGCTTGTCTACGTTTGTGTGACGTCACCAGTCGGCACCAATGTCGGCGCTTTCGCCTATTATGCACGAAAGTATGAAATTGGTCGCGTGCTGCAGATCTTCGCCCTCCCCGGCCAGGCGGGCCCGGTGATTGACTGCCTGATCGATCACGCCGCCGCGCGCGGCGTCAGCGGCCTGCGCGGACGTATTCAACCTGCGCTTCTGGAGGCGATGCTTGGACGACGCATTGCTTTCCTGACCGTTGCTTCAACGGTGGTGCATTCACGTGATCCAGAGCTTTTGGACGCGATGAAGAACTCGCAAGCCTTCCTGAACGGTCTTGCCGGCGAGCAGTGGAGCCGACTTATCGGGAGCCGTTTCAGCTAGAGCGGGATGCGTTCAAGTTGAACCGAGCATTCCGCTCTATCTAGACGCGTTTTTCCGCTTGGCTGCAAAATGCTTGGGTCAAAACCCAATCACTCTGAACGACCGAGTTCGACCCTTTGCCGTCATCCAGTTGGGAGCGTCGCATGACGCGATCTGACCCTTGTCCGACATTCGGGCTCTCATGCAGCAAGGTACACAGACCCGAAAAGCTGTCTTTCAGGGGCGGCGGCAATGGCATCAACCTGCGACCTGCTGTAAGCTTGGAAAGCGGGTAACAATCCGCGAAGGATTGGGGGATGGAACGTCATCTCGCAGCCGTCCTGATTGCCGATGTCGTCGGCTATGGCCGCTTGAGCCAGATCGACGACGAGGGTACGCGTGCGCTTTTCCGAACCGACCTGAACGAAGTATTCGAGCCAAGGATCGCTGCGCACCATGGTCGACTGGTGAAAACCATGGGAGATGGGATGCTGGTCGAGTTCCACAGTGTGGTCGACGCCCTACGCTGCGCGGTCGAAATCCAGCAACAGAAGGCGGAGGTGAACGTTCTCACGCAGCCAGAACGGCGGCTTGATTTCCGCATCGGCATCAATCTGGGCGATGTTATCGTTGAGGGTGACGACATCCACGGCGATGCGGTGAACATCGCCGATCGGCTGCAAGGGCTGGCGGAACCTGGAGGAATCGCGATTTCCGCCACCGCCTGCGACCATGTGAGGGGAAAGGTGCCGATCGGCTTTGCCTCACTCGGCGAGCAGAAAATGAAAAGTATCGCCGAGCCGGTTCGCGTGTACCGTGTCTTGATCGACCCCGCTACTGCGGGCAAGATCGTCGGTGCCAAACCAGGCCTTTCTTCCGGCGACGACAGTAAGCCGCCGGTAATTGCGGTTTTGCCGTTCGAAAACCTGAGCGCCGACGACGGCTGGACGCGGCTGGCAGACGGCCTGTCGGCCGACATGATCGGCGACCTAGCGCGCTATCCCGACCTTGCGGTCATTTCGCGCCAGACCATGCAGTCCTATCGGGGACGGGCGAGCGACACACGCTCGGTTGGACGGGAACTGAACGCCGATTACCTGCTGGAAGGCACCCTCCAGGCGATCGGACAGCGTGTCCGCGTCGCGGTGCAACTGGTCGACGCCCGGACCGGAGCCAACCTTTGGTCGGCGCGGTTCGACGAGTCGACCGATGATTTTTTTCTCATGCAGGACAGCATCACACAGAACGTCATCAATGCCCTGGCAGGCACTTTCGGCAAGCTCGCCAATCTCGGGCGTGAGGTGGCTCGGCGGAAGCCTCCCTCGAGCCTGGGTGCTTACGACTGCTATCTACTCGGGGTGGAACTGCACGACAGATTCACGACCGATGCGAGGGCAGAAGCCATACGCATGCTGTCCCGCGCCGTGGAACTCGACCCCGGCTTCGCGCGGGCCTGGATGACGTTGGGATTGGCACATGCGGTCGATGCCTTCAATGCCTTCACGCCAGATTCAGCCGCTTCGGTCGAGCGCTGGCGAGAATGCGTGGAAAAGGCTCTGGCGCTCGATCCTACCGATCCGATGACGCGCCTTTACATGGGCGCTCTCCGCGCCATTGACGGCGATATCAGCGGGGCCGCAGAGGAATACGACCGGGCGCTGGCCCTGGCACCCAATGACGCCGATGTGCTGTCGATGCTTGCCTCAAGCCGAGCTCTCGTGTGTGGAAATCCGGAAGTAGGCTGTGCTCTTGCCGAACGGGCGCTTCGCCTCAATCCGCAGGCTCCGAGTTGGTACTACGCGCAGCTCGCCCGGGCGCGGTTCGTCGCCGGTCGCTATGCCGACAGTCTGTCGTCGCTGTGCCAAAGTCCGCCGGATATTCCCGTCACTCTGATGTTCCGTGCCCTGTGTCACGCGCTGCTCGAAGAGCCGGCGCAGGCGCAGTCGATCGCCAGGCGGATTGCCGTCGAGTTTCCAAGGTTCACCGTCGAGAACTTCATCCGAACCTATCCCGTCACCAATCCTCTGGCCCTCGCTGCGATTAAGGAAGGGGCTCGTCGCGCAGGTATAGCGTAGAGCCGAAAACGGTGCCTAGCTGAGGAGGGGGACGCGCTTCCTGGATATGCCACTTGGTAAGCCGGGCCCCGCTTCCGGCACAGGCTGAAGGTCTGCTTCGTAGCGCTAACTGGGCGCTGGCGTGACCCCTGCTAAGCTTCCGCTCCTGTGAAGGATTGCGGATGCCGGCCTTCTGCGAGAGGCGCCGTGCGCCGGGGCCGGCGTCCGGAAGCCTCCAAGGAAGGAACCCGCGGGATGCAGATCGCGGTC
>NZ_JAMYOZ010000017.1:0-127740 GCF_040320095.1 Mesorhizobium sp. M0800 | reverse complement strand
GGCATACGAGATCTTGGCGGCAACGTAGTTCAGGCCCCACGAAAAGGTCAGCCCAACCATGATGGCGGCGGCCGCCAGATCGACCGCGTCACGACGGTCGAGTGTATCTGTGGCGACGCCCACCGCCGCTAGTCCTCCGCGCTCGCGTCGTCGAAACCGAGCAGGTTCCAGCTCTGGCGCATATGCGGCGGCATCGGTGCGGTGACGTCGACAAAGCCCTTGTCGGGATGAGGGATGACAATGCGGCGCGCGTGCAGATGCAGGCGGTTCTGCATGCCGCCTGGAAAATCCCAATTGGTGTCGGCCTCGAAATATTTGGGGTCGCCGATGATCGGGCAACCGATATGGGCGGCATGGACGCGAAGCTGGTGGGTGCGCCCGGTATAGGGTTCCATCTCCAGCCAGGACAGGGTCTGCGCCGCCTGCTCGACGATGCGGTAATAGGACACGGCGTGATCGGCGCCCTTTTCGCCATGCTTGGCGATGCGCACACGATCGCCGTCGGGCGTCGGTTCCTTGATCAGCCAGGTCGAGATCTTGTCCTCGCGCTTCGGCGGCACGCCCTTGACCAGCGCCCAGTAGGTTTTCTTCGTCTCACGCGCCCGGAACGCTTCGGCGAGCTTCATGGCGGCGAGCCTTGTACGGGCGACAACCAGCACACCCGACGTGTCGCGGTCGAGCCGGTGCACCAGACGCGGCTTCTCGCCCTTCTGGTTGCGCCAGGCTTCCAGCATGTCGTCGACATTGCGGGTGACGCCAGAGCCGCCCTGGACCGCCAGGCCGGCCGGCTTGTTGAAGACGAAGACCTTCGGGTCCTCATGGATCAGCATCTTTGCCAAAACGTCGGCGTCGCCCTGGTTGCGGATCGAATGACCGGTGAGCGGGCTTTCACCTTTCTTGTCGACTTCGAGCGGCGGCACTCGGACGGTCTGGCCGGCTTCGACGCGGGTATCGGCCTTCACCCTGCCGCCGTCGACGCGGATCTGGCCGGAACGCAGCAGCTTCTGCAGATGACCGAAACCGAGACCGGGGAAATGGCTCTTGAACCAGCGGTCGAGCCGCATGCCCGCCTCGCCGGCGTCCACTGTGATCTGTTCAACGCCTGCCATGATTCCAATCGCCGTTTTGCAGGCATGCAACGGCATTCGCCGGCACCCGCAATCTCACTCGCTTATTCGTTGTCGGTTCCATATTGCAGAACCTGAACTTTCTCCAGCGTAATCAAACCACTTGTCATGATTGTTTCAAGCACGGGCAGGAAAGCGGCCAATTTTTCCTCGTCATCGACGATCTCGATGACGAGTGGCAGATCCTCCGATAGGCGGAGGATCTTCGTGGTGTGAAGCCGGCTGGAATGGCCGAACCCCATCGCGCCGCGCAGGACGGTCGCGCCGGCGATCTGCATTTCGCGGGCCCTCAGCACGATAACCTCATACAGCGGACGGCCATCTGCCTTGTCGTTTTCGCCGATAAATATGCGCAGCAACTGTGCCTGTGTTGGTATCTTCATTGCCTGGACCCTCTCAGCCGGTTGAGCCGAACTGCAAAGATGTGGCCAAGCCAGACGGCGGCAAGCCAGGCCACCACGGAGATCGCGATATTGAGTCCCGCCGCCACAAACCTCCCGCCTTGCGCGAGGATGAGTGTTTCAAGGCTGAAAGCGGAGAAGGTCGTCAGGCCGCCGCAGAAGCCGGCCATGAAGAATTGACGTTGCAGCGGACCGGCGAAGACGCGACCATCCGGTCCCGTCAATGTCGCGTAGAAGCCGATGAGGAACGAGCCAACAATGTTGACGAGGAGCGTGCCGAAGGGAAATCCAGCGCCCCACAGGGCAGTGCTCGTCGATGAGGCAAGCGCCCGCAACACACCGCCGATCATGCTGCCTGCGGCTACGGTCGCATAGAGCCGAACCGTTTCGTTGGTTCTGCGACGGCCAATGAGGCGCGCCGCATGCCCTGCCGCGGCAGTGTCCGTCCCGTCGTGGCGGAGCTTCCGCGGGCCGCTCACCGCGCCCCGCTGCCAATCAGAAGACTTCCCGCAGCAAAGCCCAGCGTCACGCCGCCGAGGCTCAGAAAAACCGAAAACAGCACATTTCCGCCGGCGCGCCGCCATTCGCCCTCGCGCGCCAGCGCCAGCGTCTGCAGGCTGAAGGAAGAAACCGTGGTGTAGCAGCCGAGGCCGCCGGTAACGGTAAAGGCCCAGATGGCGGGCATGCCGTCGCGCGCCACCGCATGCGCAACGACACCGATTGCAAACGCTCCCGAGACGTTGACGGCCATAGTGCCCCAGGGAAAGGTCTCGCCGACCCGGCGGGCGACGAAGCCGGACAGGAAGAAGCGGGCCATTGCACCGATCGCGCCACCAAGGCAGACAAGCAACAGATGATACATCGTGCTCCCTCGCGCCGGTCACACCACGGTGTCAGGCGGCTCCGGCCTTCTTCGGCTTGCTGGAGCCGATCATCTTCCAGTTCTTGTAGAACATGGCGTTGATGCGCTCGACGCTGACCGAAACGATGGCGAGAAGAGCGGCGATCAGGCCGGGGAATGGCGATGGCCGGATGATGTCCATGAACACGCAGTAGCGGCGCCCATCATATTCGTTGACCGAGCGGTGCAGTAGCGTGTCGTCGAAAATATAGAGCGGATTGTCGTGCCAGTAGTTCCTGGCGTTGTTGCACTCGACGAAAACCTCGGCTTTCACCGGGAGAAGGTTGTAGAGAATGCGCAGGCTGAGCCGCAGCGGTCCGAAATGCCAGGAGGTCGATTCCCTGCCCCTGAACACCGACACGGCGATGGTCTTGATGTATTTGAAATCCTTGTTGAATTCGGCAACGTTGTCGATTTTGTGCTTGCCGTACCACTGGTAGACATACATGCCGCGCCGGCCGCTGCCGAAATTGGCGTCGATATCGGCGATGATCTCGTCCTTGCGCGCCTTGAAGACGTCCAGAACCTCGTTGACCTCACGCTGATAGTCCGGAGGAAACTGGTCCAGTTTCCAGACACCGCGGTTTCTGTAGCACAGAAGATCGACCAGCAGATTGAAGGGCGAAAGCAGCCAGGTGAAGATGCCGTTGCCGAGAAAATAACCACTGAACAGCGCCCAGTTCTTGTTGTCATTGCGCAACACGTCGACCAGGCCGAGGACAATGAAAATTGTCGTCAGGATGGGAATGAAATAGAAGCCGAGCGCCAGCAGCGGGATCGCTATGGCGAACTTCCGAAGGGTCTTGCGAGATTTTTTTGTCATTTTTCCACGCGCCAGGCGCGATTCCGTTCTGAATATCGTCGGTACGTTTCTGGCCTGTCCGCCGGCCGAAGGCGCATCTTGATAGGGTTTTTTATCCCGCCAGACAACGGCGATCACACCACTGTGCGGTCGGCAGCTACTTTTCCCGCTCGCTGCGCAGCTTCGCCCAATAATCCAGCCGCTTCCTGATATCGCGCTCGAAGCCGCGCTCTGGCGGGTCGTAGAATGTCTGCCTTCCCATCTTCTCCGGAAAATAGTCCTGGCCGGAAAAAGCGTCGGGCTCGTCGTGGTCGTAGCGATAGCCGGCGCCGTAATCTTCCTGTTTCATCAGCTTGGTCGGCGCATTGAGAATGTGCTTGGGCGGCAGCAGCGAACCGAATTCCTTCGCCGCCTGTGTGGCGGCCTTGAACGCGGTATAAACTGCATTGGATTTCGGCGCGGTGGCGAGATAGACGGTCGCCTCGGCGAAGGCCAGTTCGCCCTCGGGCGAGCCCAGATAGTCATAGGCGTCCTTGGCGGCGTTAGCGACGACGAGCGCCTGCGGGTCGGCCAGCCCGATATCCTCCATCGCCATGCGCACCAACCGGCGCCCGAGATAAAGCGGATCTTCGCCGGCGTCGAACATGCGGGCGAGATAGTAGAGTGCCGCGTCGGGGTCGGAGCCGCGCACCGATTTGTGCAAGGCGGAGATCAAATTGTAGTGGCCGTCCTGTCCCTTGTCGTAGATCGGCGCGCGGCGCTGGACGATGCGCTGCAGAGCTTCGGCGCCGAACACCTCCTTTGATTTCGCTGCGCGCCAGACCTCTTCGGCGAGCGTCAATGCCGCGCGGCCGTCGCCATCGCTCATGCGGATGAGCATCGCCCGCGCGTCTTCATCGAGCGGCAGCGCCCTGCCCTCTGCCTCCTCGGCTCGCGCCAGCAGCTTGGCGATGCTGTCCTCGCCGAGCGAGTGGAAGACCAGCACACGCGCGCGCGACAACAGCGCGGCGTTAAGCTCGAAGGACGGGTTCTCGGTGGTGGCGCCGACCAGCACGACGGTGCCGTCTTCCATCACGGGCAGAAAACTGTCCTGCTGGGCGCGGTTGAAGCGATGGATCTCGTCGACGAACAGCAGTGTCTGGCGGCCGTTGGAGCGGCGCAGCTTCGCTGCCTCGAACACTTTCTTCAGGTCGGCAACGCCGGAAAACACCGCCGAGATCTGTTCGAAGGCGAGGCTTGTCTCGCCGGCAAGCAGCCGTGCGACCGTGGTCTTGCCGGTGCCGGGCGGGCCCCAGAAGATCATCGAGCCGAGCGAGCCGGAGCCGATCAGCCGCGTCAGCGCGCCGTCGGGTCCGGTCAGATGCTCCTGGCCGACGACCTCGCCGAGGTTCTTCGGGCGCAGACGGTCCGCCAGCGGCCTGCCGGGCGGCGTCTTTTCCGGTTCATCGACACTGAACAGATCGGCCATGCAACTTCTTCTGCCTGGAGCCCGATCATGCTGACGTTCGGGCTCAGTAACGCAACACCTGGCGCAGTATCTGCCCGCCGCGCTCGACGGTAAAGCGCCACCAGCGCGTATCCTGCTGGGCTACCTGTTCCAAGGTCGCCGCCTTGTCGATCGTCAGGCCATTGACCTCACGCACGATGTCGCCTGGCTGGAAGCCAAAATCGGCAGCAGGCGAATCGCGGTTGATGTCGACCACGGTGACGCCTTTGACATCGGTGCGCAGACCGAGCCGTTGGGCAAGCCGTGGCGACAGTTCAGCAACCTTGGCACCGGAAAACGGGCTGCGGCCGCGCAATGTGAGTTCCGCAGCTTTGGCGCCCTCAGGCGGCCGTTCCAGCGCGATGTCCATCGTCGCCTGCTGACCCTTGCTCAGAACGCCGAAGCTGGCATTCGTACCAATCGACAGCGTCGCCATCCGGTAGTCCAGCGCCCCGACGCTCTCGACCGGCTTGCCGTTGAGCGACAGCACTACGTCGCCCGGCTTGAGCCCTGCCTTGGCGGCGGGTCCCGCCTCTTCGACCGAAGAAACCAGCGCACCGGTCGGTTTGTCGATGCCGAGCGATTCGGCAATCTGCGGCGTCACCGCCTCGAACTCGGCACCGGCATACGGCCGCTCGAAGAAGTCGAGCCCGGCCTTGGCCGCGTCGGCGAAGGCGCGAACCATGTTCGAAGGGATGGCAAAGCCGATGCCGATCGAGCCGCCGCTACGGCTATAGATCGCCGTGTTGATGCCGATCAGCTGCCCTCCCATGTTGACCAGCGCGCCACCGGAATTGCCGGGGTTGATGGCGGCGTCGGTCTGGATGAAGAAGCTGGAATCGGAGACGCCGATATGGCTGCGCGCCACCGCCGAAATAATGCCGCTGGTGGTGGTCTGGCCGACACCGAACGGATTGCCGATCGCCAGCACCAGGTCGCCGACCTCGAGCGCGTCGGAATCGCCGATGGCGATCACCGGAAACGGCTTGTCGGAAGAAATCTTGAGCACGGCGAGATCGAGCGTCTCGTCCTTAAGCAGTACCTTGCTGTCGAATTCGCGCCCATCGGCAGTCGCGACCTTGACCTGGTCGGCGTCCTTGACGACGTGGAAATTGGTGACCACGACGCCGGTCGGATCGACCAGCACCCCCGAACCGAGCGAGGACTGCGCGCGCGGCTGCGAGCGGCCGAAGAACTCCTCGAAGAACGGATCGCCGTCGAAGGGCGACGTCACCTTGGCGGTCTGCGAGGCGTAGACATTGACCACGGCCGGCGCCGTCTGCTTGACCAGCGGCGCGAAGGACAGCTGCACCTCCTCGCGGCCGAACGGCACGCGCTTGTCGGGGCCTGAAGTGGCGTTTTCGCCTTCGACGCCATGCAGCAGATCGGTCAGCACGTCGGACAGACCGGGATCTGGCTTGGCCTCCTCCGCCAGCGCGTGCCTGGCCGCCGGCACGACGGCCAACGCCATCAAGGCGCAGATCAGAACAATGGACAGCCGTTTAACGCGCATTCCGAATCCTCCAAGTCGGGCGCCATTGTCCTGACGATTGTGCAAAATGAAAGGCTAAGCCGCTGAAATCCGATTATTTTGGGTAGTCGCCGCAAAAACCGGTGACAAAACCCCTACCAGCCCTGCCCGGTACCTTCGGAAACAGAAAAAGGGGCCCGGAGGCCCCTTTTGAACTTCTCGCGAAAAACCGAGCCTTATGCGGCTGCGGCTTCCTCTTCGGTGCCTTCGGCCTCGATGCGGGCACGGTCGCCGGCGCCCTTGGCCGAGGTGTCGCGGTCGACGAACTCGATGACCGCCATTGCCGCGTTATCACCGTGGCGGAAGCCGGCCTTCATGATGCGCAGATAGCCGCCGTTGCGGGTGGCATAACGTGGCGCGATGGTATCGAACAGGCGCTTGACGACGCCTTCATTGCCGATCTGGGCAATAACCTGGCGGCGGGCGTGCAGGTCGCCGCGCTTGCCGAGCGTCACCAGCTTCTCGACGATCGGACGCAAATCCTTCGCCTTCGGCAGCGTGGTGAGGATCTGCTCGTGCTCGATAAGCGACACGGCAAGGTTGGCAAACATCGACTTGCGATGGCTGATGCTGCGGGCGAACCGGCGGCCTTTAAATCCGTGGCGCATGGCTCTTCTCCTTCATTGCGGGTTCAAGAGGCTCTCTCAAGCCTCAATATTGATCTTCGTAACGCTTGGCGAGGTCTTCGATGTTTTCCGGCGGCCAGTCCGGCACTTCCATGCCGAGATGCAGGCCCATCGCCGCCAGGACTTCCTTGATCTCGTTCAGCGACTTGCGGCCGAAGTTCGGGGTGCGCAGCATCTCGGCTTCGGTCTTCTGAATCAGGTCGCCGATATAGACGATGTTGTCGTTCTTCAGGCAGTTGGCCGAACGCACCGAAAGCTCGAGCTCGTCGACCTTCTTGAGCAGCGCCGGGTTGAAGGCAAGCTCGGTAACCTGTTCGGCGGCGACTTCCTTCTGCGGCTCGTCGAAATTGACGAACAGGCCGAGCTGGTCCTGCAGGATGCGAGCGGCGAAGGCCACCGCGTCCTCGCCCGAAATCGAACCGTCGGTCTCGATGGTCATGGTCAGCTTGTCATAGTCGAGAACCTGGCCCTCGCGGGTGTTCTCGACCTTGTAGGAGACCTTCTTGACCGGCGAATACAGGCTGTCGACGGGGATCAGCCCGATCGGCGCGTCCTCGGCGCGGTTACGGTCGGCCGGCACATAGCCCTTGCCGGTATCGACGGTGAATTCCATGCGGATTTCAGCGCCTTCGTCCAGCGTGCAGATGACGTGGTCGGGATTGAGGATCTCGACGTCGCCGACCGTCTGGATGTCGCCGGCGAGAACCGCGCCCGGTCCCTGCTTGCGGACGACCATGCGCTTGGGGCCGTCGCCTTCCATGCGGATGGCGATTTCCTTGATGTTCAAAACGATGTCGGTCACGTCCTCGCGGACGCCGGCGATGGACGAGAATTCATGCAGAACGCCGTCGATCTGCACGGCGGTTACAGCCGCGCCACGCAGCGAAGACAGAAGCACGCGGCGCAGCGCGTTGCCGAGGGTGAGGCCGAAGCCGCGCTCGAGCGGCTCGGCGACCAGCGTGGTCAGCGTCTTCTTCTTCGACGAGAACTCGATCTTGTTCGGCTTGATCAGTTCTTGCCAATTTTTCTGGATCATAGTGCTTTCCTTCCGTTGTCCCGCCACCATCCAATCGTGGCGGGCGACCTGGAATGCCGTGGAGGAGCGCCCTTGAGGCGCTCGCGCGGCGTTCGGTAAATTCTTTAGACGCGGCGCTTCTTGCGCGGGCGGCAGCCATTGTGCGGGATCGGCGTCACATCACGGATCGAGGTGATGGTGAAGCCGGCAGCCTGCAGCGCGCGCAGCGCCGATTCACGACCGGAGCCGGGTCCACAGACCTCGACCTCGAGCATGCGCATGCCGTGTTCCTGGGCCTTCTTGGCAACATCTTCTGCGGCCATCTGGGCAGCGAACGGGGTCGACTTGCGCGATCCCTTGAAGCCCTGGGCTCCGGCCGACGACCAGGCAATCGAGTTACCCTGCGCGTCGGTGATGGTGATCATCGTGTTGTTGAAGGTCGAATTGACGTGGGCAACGCCCGACGAGATGTTCTTGCGTTCGCGACGGCGAACACGAGCGGCTTCCTTGGCCATGATGGTCCTTTCAGTTGATCTCTACACCGCCGTAATGCCAGCGGCTCCACCTGGTGAATGGTGAATGGTAAAATGGTGAATGGCCACAACGTCGGCTCTTGGCCTTCGTCACCATTCACTATTCACCCTTGACCATTCACAAATTACTTCTTCTTTCCGGCAATCGACTTAGCCGGGCCCTTGCGGGTGCGCGCATTGGTATGCGTGCGCTGACCACGAACCGGCAGCGAGCGGCGGTGACGCAGGCCGCGGTAGCAGCCGAGGTCCATGAGTCGCTTGATGTTCATCGACACTTCGCGGCGCAGATCGCCCTCGACCTGGTAATCGCGGTCGATGGTCTCGCGGATCTGCAGCACTTCCGCGTCGGTCAGCTGGTTGACGCGACGCTCGGCCGGGATGCCGACCTTGTCGACGATCTCCTGGGCGAACTTCTTGCCAATGCCGTGAATGTATTGAAGCGCGATGACGACGCGCTTGTTGGTCGGAATATTGACGCCGGCTATACGAGCCATGTTCTTCTCTTCTCCATATAGGCCGGACGAGCCGGCGCTTCAAGTTGCCCCGCGTCCGGTGGAGGCCGGCCCTTGCGGGAGTTTCCAGTTCAAAGCGGCCTGCCTTGCCCTTGCGGACAAGCAAGCCTCATGCCTGATAGGAAGACGGGCCGCCATACCCCAGCGGACCGCTCCAGTCAAGCGCAATCGTTCGATTCTCTAGCCGGCCGCCTGGCCGACTGTCCGGGTCGTCGCCCTGAGCACCGCCTCTATCTGCTGCGTCACCGCATCAATGTCGGCCATGCCATCGACGCCCCTGAGCTTGCCCTTGGCGTAGTAGTAGCCGATCAGCGGCGAGGTTTTCTTGTAATATTCCCTCAAGCGTTCCTCGAACACCGCTGGGCTGTCGTCCTTGCGCACCGGCAGGCCTGCGGCCTTGGCGTCTTCGGCGCGCTTGACGATTCGGCCAACCAGCGCCTTGTCATCGACGACAAATTCGATGACAGCATCGAGCTCCAGTCCGCGATCCGACAGCATTTCCTCAACGGCGTCCGCTTGCACCAGGGTTCGCGGGTACCCGTCAAGGATGAAGCCGTTTGCGCAATCAGCTTGATCGATGCGCTCGGCCACGATGGCGTTGACGATAGCGTCGGACACCAGTTCGCCAGCGTCCATCACCGCCTTGGCGCGCTTGCCGACTTCGGTGCCGGCCTGAACAGCAGCACGCAGCATGTCCCCCGTGGAAAGCTGTGGGATGCCGTGTCGTTCTACCAGTCTCAGTGCTTGTGTCCCCTTGCCCGCCCCCGGCGGTCCAAGCAATATCAACCTCATCTGGCCTTTTTCCCCCCGCGCAGCTTCGACTTCTTGATCAGGCCCTCATACTGGTGCGCGATCAGGTGACCCTGAATCTGCGCCACCGTATCGAGCGTTACACTGACCACGATCAGGAGCGAAGTGCCACCAAGGTAGAACGGTACGCCAGTCGCTGAAATCAGGAACTCGGGCAGCAGACACACCAGCACCAGATAAATGGCGCCGACGACGGTGATGCGGGTGAGCACATAGTCAATATAGTCCGCAGTGCGCTCGCCCGGACGATAGCCCGGGATGAAGCCCGAATGCTTCTTGAGCTGGTCGGCGGTGTCCTTCGGATTGAAGACGATCGCCGTATAGAAGAAGGCGAAGAACACGATCATCGCCGCGTAGAAGGCCATATAGAGCGGCTGGCCGTGGCCGAGCGCCGCCAGGATGGTGCTGGCCCATGCAGGCATATTGGTGGTCTGCGAGAAGCCGGCAACCGTTGCCGGAAGCAGCAGCAGCGACGAGGCGAAGATCGGCGGAATGACGCCGGAGGTGTTAAGCTTCAGCGGCAGATGCGAGGTATCGCCCTGGAACATGCGATTGCCGACCTGGCGCTTGGGATACTGGATCAGCAGGCGGCGCTGGGCGCGCTCGAAGAAGACGATCAGCGCGATGACGATGATGGCCAGCACGATGATCGCCAGGATCAGGCCGGTCGACAAGGCGCCGGTGCGGCCAAGCTCCAGCGTGCCGGAGATGGCGCGCGGCAGGCCGGCGACGATGCCGGAGAAGATGATCAGCGAAATGCCGTTGCCGATGCCGCGAGCAGTGATCTGCTCGCCAAGCCACATCAGGAACATGGTGCCGCCGACCAGCGTGACGACGGTAGAGATGCGGAAGAACATGCCGGGATCGTTGACGATGCCGTTGCCGCCCTCAAGCCCGACCGAAATGCCGTACGCCTGAACCAGCGCCAGAAGCACGGTGCCGTAGCGCGTGTACTGGTTGATGATCTTGCGGCCCTGCTCGCCTTCCTTCTTCAGCGCTTCCAGCGACGGAATGACCGAGGTCATCAGCTGCATGATGATGGAGGCCGAGATATAGGGCATGATGCCGAGGGCAAAGATCGCCATGCGCTGCACGGCGCCGCCGGCGAACATGTTGAACATGCCGAGCACGCCCTTGCTCTGCGACGAGAAGGCCTGGGCGAAAGCGTCGGGATTGATGCCGGGCAGCGGAATATAGGTGCCAAGACGGTAGACGAGCAGCGCGCCGATGGTGAACCAGATGCGCTTCTTCAGATCCTCGGCTTTGGCGAAGGCCGAAAAATTCAGATTCGAGGCTAGTTGTTCAGCAGCCGAAGCCATGCCTGATTCTCCGCTTGGTCACGCTCGATGCCCGCAGCTCAGGCGGCGCGTGTCACCGAAGCTCACGAGATAAGCTCCGGACTGCAAACATGCAAGCGGCCGCGTTGATGCGGCCGCCACATCTGTCGGATCAAAGCACGACCGCAGGCAAAACCGAATTCCACCTTTGCCGGCCGTGCTTCAAATTGCCGTTACTCGGCGGCTGCCTGCTCCGGCAGCTTCACCGAGCCGCCGGCCTTTTCGATCTTCTCGACCGCGGCCTTGGAAGCACCGGCAACGTCGAAGGCAAGCTTGGCCTTGATGTCGCCGTCCGAAAGGATGCGCACGCCGTCCTTGACGCGACGGATGACACCTGCCGCAACCAGCGCCTCGGCCGTTACAACTGTCTTAGCGTCGAGCTTCTTGGCATCGAGCGCGGCCTGGATGCGGGCCAGCGACACGACGGTGAAGCTCTTGGCGAAGATATTGTTGAAGCCGCGCTTCGGCAGGCGGCGGTAGAGCGGCATCTGGCCACCCTCGAAGCCGTTGACGGCGACGCCGGAGCGCGCCTTCTGGCCCTTGACGCCGCGACCGGCGGTCTTGCCCGAACCGGAACCGATGCCACGGCCAAGACGCTTCTTGGAGTGCGTCGCGCCGTCCTTGTCACGCAGATCATTGAGTTTCATCTGGGTTCTCCTGCGCTCTGGCTCAGCCCTCGTCCACGACGCGGACGAGATGCTGGACGGCAGCGATCATGCCGCGCACCGAGGGCGTATCCTCCAGCGTGCGCTGCTTGTGCATCTTGTTGAGGCCGAGGCCGACCAGCGTTGCGCGCTGCTCCTTCGGCCGGCGGATCGGCGAACCGATCTGCTCGACGGTGATGGTCTTGGTTGCTTTCTTGGCCATGGTCAGATCCCTGGTCAGCGTCGACTATTCTTCAGCCGCAACGGCGGTGCCGCGGCGGGCCTGAAGGGTCGAATACTTGATGCCGCGCGCGGCAGCCACATCCTTCGGATGCATCTGGCTCTTCAGCGCGTCGAAAGTGGCGCGAACCATGTTGTAGGGGTTCGAAGAACCCATCGACTTGGCGACCACGTCATGCATGCCGAGCGTCTCGAAAACGGCGCGCATCGGGCCGCCGGCGATGATGCCGGTACCTTGCTTGGCGGCGCGCAGCAGAACGCGTCCCGCGCCCCAGCGTCCCTCGACGTCGTGGTGCAGCGTGCGGCCTGAGCGCAGCGGCACGAAGATCATGTCGCGCTTGGCCGATTCGGTCGCCTTGCGGATCGCCTCCGGCACTTCGCGCGCCTTGCCGTGGCCGAAGCCGACGCGGCCCTTCTGGTCGCCGACGACGACAAGTGCCGCAAAGCCGAAGCGCCGGCCGCCCTTGACGACTTTGGCGACGCGGTTGATGTGGACGAGCTTGTCGACCATGCCGTCGTCGCGCTCTTCGCGATCACGGCCGCGGCCGCCATCCCTACGTTCCTGTGCCATATCCTGTTCCTTGTTTTTTTCCGGAAGCACGGTTGATGATGATATCCGGCGCCTCTGTGGGTCGCCGGGGGCGAAAACTCTTTTTTCCTTCGCATGATCTTATCCGAAAAGTCTGCAACTTTTCGGGATCATGCTCTAGAAGCTCAGACCACCTTCACGGGCAGCCTCGGCCAGCGCCTTGACGCGGCCGTGGTAGATATAGGCGCCGCGGTCGAAGACGACTTCCTTGACGCCGGCCTTGGAGGCGCGTTCGGCGATCAGCTTGCCGATGGCAGCTGCAGCCGCGGTGTCGGCGCCGGTCTTGAGCGAGCCCTTGAGCTCCTTCTCGAGCGTCGAAGCAGCCGCGATGGTGTGGCCCTTGGCGTCGTCGATCACCTGGACATAGATGTTCTTCGACGTGCGATGGACCGACAAGCGCGGACGATCGCCGGCAACCTTCTTGATCTGGCGGCGGACGCGCTGGGCGCGGCGTTGGGTGGATTCTTTCGAGCCCATGATATCAGTTCCTTGCCTTCAAAAAACGGGGGCAACCATATGCGGTAGGACGAGCCTCCCGCGACCGCTCCCCGCGGCGTTAAAATTACTTCTTCTTGCCTTCCTTGCGGACGATCTTCTCGCCAGCATAGCGAACGCCCTTGCCCTTGTAGGGCTCGGGGCTACGATACTCGCGGATCTCGGCGGCGACCTGGCCGACCTGCTGCTTGTCGATGCCGGTCACCGTGATTTCCGTCGGCTTCGGCACCGAAATCGTCACGCCCTGCGGCGTCTCGTAGACGACGTCATGGCTGAAGCCGAGCGCCAGCTGCAGGTTCTTGCCTTGCATGGCGGCACGATAGCCGACGCCGGTGATCTCGAGCTTCTTTTCGAAGCCGTCCTTGACGCCCTGCAGGATGTTGACGATCTGCGTGCGTGACATGCCCCACTTGGAACGGGCAGTCTTGGTCTGGTCGCGCGGCTGGACAGCGATCTCACTGCCTTCCATCTTGACCAGCACTTCGTCGTTCACCACGAACTTCAGCTCGCCCTTCGGACCCTTCGCCGTCACGGTCTGGCCGTTGACGGTCGCGGTCACGCCCTGCGGCAGCGAAACGGGTTTCTTTCCAATACGAGACATTTTGTTGTCCTCGTCACTTCTCTTGTTTCAGGTCTCGGCTTTCGGGACTAGATCCCGAAAACCTGTTTCCAACCGGGTCACATACCAGATCAGAAGATCTGGCAGAGGATTTCCCCGCCGACATTCTGTTCACGCGCTTCGTGGTCGGCCATCACGCCCTTCGGCGTCGAAAGGATGGCGATGCCGAGGCCGTTGGCGACGTGCGGTATCGACTTGGCCGAAACGTAGACGCGGCGGCCGGGCTTCGAGACCCGAGCGATTTCGCGCACCACCGGCGCACCATCGAAATACTTCAGCTCGATCTCGATTTCGGACTTGCCGTTGTCGAAGTCGGTCTGGCTGTAGTCGCGGATATAGCCTTCCGCCTTCAGCACGTCGAGGACGCGGGTACGCAGGCGCGAGGCCGGCGTCGAAACGCTCGACTTCTTGCGGCCATACGCGTTGCGGATGCGGGTCAGCATATCGCCGAGAGGATCGCTCAATGACATGTTATGTCCTCCTTACCAGCTCGACTTGACCAGGCCCGGGATCTGGCCGTTATTGCCGAGATCACGAAGCGCGATACGCGATACTTTGAGCTTGCGATAATAGGCACGCGGACGTCCGGTGACTTCGCAGCGGTTGCGAATGCGGGTCTTGGCCGAGTTGCGCGGCAGCGCCGAAAGCTTCAGCTGGGCGCGGAAGCGCTCTTCCATCGGCTTGGACTGATCCATGATGATCGCCTTGAGCACCTTGCGCTTGGCAGCGAACTGGTCCGCAAGCTTGCGGCGCCTGTTGTTCTTCTCGACTGAGCTGGTCTTTGCCATTTCAGATTTTCCTTTTCTCGCTGCCGTTACTGGCGGAAGGGGAAGTTGAAGGCCTTGAGCAATGCCCTGGCTTCGTCGTCCGTCTTCGCAGTCGTACAAACGATGACGTCCATGCCCCAGATCTGATCAACCTTGTCGTAGTTGATCTCCGGAAACACGATGTGTTCCTTGATGCCCATGGCATAGTTGCCACGGCCATCGAAGCTCTTCGGATTAAGTCCGCGAAAGTCGCGGACGCGCGGCAGTGCGATGTTCACGAGGCGGTCGAGGAACTCGTACATGCGTTCCTTGCGCAGCGTGACCTTGGCGCCGATCGGCATCTTCTCGCGGACCTTGAAGCCGGCGATCGAGTTGCGGGCGCGGGTGACGACGGCCTTCTGGCCGGCGATCATTGCAAGGTCTTCCGCGGCGATCGAAGGCTTCTTCGAATCGCCGGTCGCCTCGCCGACGCCCATGTTCAGCACGATCTTGTCGATGCGCGGAACCTGCATCTCGTTCTCGTAGCCGAACTGCTCCTGCAGCGCCTTGCGGATGGTCTCGTTGTAGACCTGCTTGAGGCGCGGCGTGTTCTGGGCAGTTGCCTGCTTGGTTTGAGCCTTAGCCATTGATGACTTCTCCCGAGCGCTTGGCGACGCGCACCTTCTTGCCGTCCTTCTGGAAGATGAAGCCGACGCGGGTCGGCTTGCCATCCTTGGGGTCGGCCAGCGCGATGTTCGACAGCTGGATCGGCGCTTCCTTGGTGATGATCCCGCCCTCTTGGGACTGGGACTGCTTCTGGTGACGACGGATCAGGTTGACGCCGCGCACCAGCGCGGTGTCATCCTTCGGCTGTACCGAAAGGACTTCGCCCGAACGGCCTTTGTCCTTGCCGGCCAGCACGACGACCTTGTCGCCTTTTCTAATCTTTTGCATTGGTCCGGCTCCTTACAGCACTTCAGGCGCGAGCGAGATGATCTTCATGTGGTTCTTGGCGCGGAGTTCGCGCGGAACCGGTCCGAAGATACGCGTGCCGATCGGCTCTTTCTTGTTGTCGACGAGAACGGCTGCGTTCTTGTCGAAACGGATCACGCTGCCGTCCGGGCGGCGGATGTCCTTGGCCGTGCGAACCACGACCGCCTTCATCACATCGCCCTTCTTGACGCGGCCGCGCGGGATGGCTTCCTTGATCGACACCACGATGATGTCGCCCACGGAAGCGTATTTCCGCTTCGAGCCGCCCAGCACCTTGATGCACATGACACGACGGGCGCCGGAATTATCCGCGACGTCGAGGTTTGTTTGCATCTGAATCATGACTGGCCGCCTTCTTCTTTTCTAACGGGACGGGTTTCTCACCCCTCCCCGGTCTGTCCAAAATTCGTTTCGTTAGCCCTGATCAGGCCTGGTCCGAAGACACCACGACCCAGCGCTTGTCCTTGGAAATCGGCTTCGATTCCTGGATGAACACCTGATCACCGACCTTGTGGGCGTTGTTCTCGTCGTGCGCCTTGTACTTCTTGGTCATGCGCACGGTCTTCTTCATCACGGGATGCGTGAAGCGCCGTTCGACCTTGACGACAACCGTCTTCTCGTTCTTGTCGCTGACGACGGTGCCCTGCAGAATGCGCTTTGGCATGGTTTTCGTCCTTAAGCCTTCTTGGCCGCGGACTTTTCCGCAGCGATGGTCTTGATACGCGCAATGTCCTTGCGGACCTGCCTCACGCGCGCGGTCTTCTCAAGCTGGCCGGTGGCCTTCTGGAAGCGCAGGTTGAACTGCTCCTTCTTCAGGCTGGCCAGGTCGTCGGTCAGCTGGTCCTGGGTCTTGGTCCGGATGTCTTCGGCTTTCATGATCAGCCCGTCCTTATTCTGCGATGCGCTGTACGAAGCGCGTCCTGACCGAGAGCTTGGCCGCGCCGAGACGCAGCGCCTCACGGGCGGTTTCCTCGTTGACGCCGTCGATCTCGAACATGATGCGGCCCGGCTTGACGCGTGCCGCCCAGTAGTCGACCGCGCCCTTGCCCTTACCCATACGGACTTCGGTCGGCTTCGACGTCACCGGCACGTCCGGGAAGATACGGATCCACACGCGGCCGGCACGCTTCATCTCGCGGGTGATCGCGCGGCGGGCCGCCTCGATCTCACGCGCGGTGACGCGGTTCGGCTCAAGCGCCTTCAGCCCGAAACCACCGAAATCCAGGTTGGTGCCGCCCTTGGCGGTACCGTGGATGCGGCCCTTGAACTGCTTGCGGAACTTTGTGCGCTTTGGCTGCAGCATCGTTCTAACTCCAAATTCCTAAATGTCTTACGCGTTTTCGCGACGGCGACCGCGTTCGCGCTCACCACCACCGCCATGCGCATGATCGCCCTCGGTGGCGCGGCGCTCCGAAGCCATCGGGTCGTGCTCGAGGATTTCGCCCTTGAACACCCAGACCTTGACGCCGCAGATGCCGTAGGCCGTATTCGCCTCGGCCGTGCCGTAGTCGACGTCGGCACGCAGCGTATGCAGCGGCACGCGGCCTTCACGATACCATTCCATGCGCGCGATCTCGGCGCCGCCGAGACGGCCGGCGCAGTTGATGCGGATGCCTTCGGCACCGAGGCGCATCGCCGACTGCACGGCACGCTTCATGGCGCGGCGGAACGCGATGCGGCGCTCGAGCTGCTGGGCGATCGACTGGGCGACCAAGGTCGCGTCGATCTCCGGCTTGCGCACTTCGACGATGTTCAGATGCGTCTCGGACTTGGTCATCTCCATCAGCTTCTTGCGAAGCTTCTCGATGTCGGCGCCCTTCTTGCCGATGATCAGGCCCGGACGCGCCGCATGGATGGTGACGCGGCACTTCTTGTGCGGACGCTCGATCACGACCTTCGAGATCGCAGCCTGCTTGAGTTCCTTCTCAAGATATTTGCGGATCTTGATGTCCTCGTGCAGCAGCTTGCCGTACTCGCCGGTGTTCGCGAACCAGCGCGAATCCCAGGTGCGGTTGATGCCGAGACGCAGACCGATCGGATTGACTTTCTGGCCCATTATGCGGCCTCCCCTTTTTCTTCGACTTCACGAACGACGATCGTGAGGTGCGAGAACGGCTTCTCGATACGGCTGGCGCGACCACGGCCACGGGCATGGAACCGCTTCATGACGATCGACTTGCCGACATAGGCTTCCGCCACGATCAGCGCATCGACGTCGAGGTCGTGGTTGTTTTCCGCGTTGGCGATCGCCGATTCCAGCGTCTTCTTGACCGTGCCGGAAATCCGCTTGGCCGAGAATTCGAGGTCGGAAAGTGCTGTCGCGACCTTCTTGCCGCGGATCAGCGCGGCAACCAGGTTCAGCTTCTGCGGGCTGATACGGATCGTGCGCAACACGGCGCGCGCTTCGTTGTCAGCAAGCCTGCGCGGAGCTTTGGCCTTGCCCATGATTATTTCCTCTTCGCCTTCTTATCCGCGCCGTGACCGTAATAGGTCCGGGTCGGAGCGAATTCACCGAACTTGTGACCGACCATGTCCTCGTTCACCGAGACGGGAACGTGCTTCTGGCCGTTGTAGACACCGAAGGTGAAGCCGACGAACTGCGGCAGGATGGTGGAGCGGCGGCTCCACATCTTGATCACCTCATTGCGACCACCTTCACGAACCTTGTCCACCTTCTTCAGAAGGTAGCCGTCGATGAAGGGGCCTTTCCAAATCGAACGAGTCACTTGGCGTTACCTCTTCTTAGCTCTTGCGCTGATGGCGCGAGCGCAGGATGAACTTGTCGGTCGCCTTGTTGGACCGCGTCTTCTTGCCCTTGGTCGGCTTGCCCCAGGGCGAAACCGGATGGCGGCCACCCGAGGTGCGGCCTTCGCCGCCGCCATGCGGATGGTCGACCGGGTTCATGGTCACGCCGCGATTGTGCGGACGTTTGCCGCGCCACACGGTGCGGCCTGCCTTGCCGTCATTGATGTTGCCGTGGTCCGGGTTGGACACGGCGCCGACAGTGGCCATGCAGGAGCCGTGGACGACACGCTGCTCGCCCGAATTGAGGCGCAGGATCGCCATGCCCTGGTCGCGGCCGACGAGCTGGCCATAACCGCCGGCCGAACGGGCGACCTGAGCGCCCTTGCCGGGCTTCAGCTCGATATTGTGGACGATCGTGCCGACCGGCATCGAAGCCAGCGGCATCGCGTTGCCCGGCTTCACGTCGACCGATTCACCGGCCACGATCTTGTCGCCGGGAGCCAGACGCTGCGGGGCGATGATGTAGGACAACTCGCCATCGTCATACTTGATCAGCGCGATGAAGGCGGTGCGGTTCGGATCGTACTCGATACGCTCGACCGTGCCGACGACGTCGAACTTGCGGCGCTTGAAGTCGATGATACGGTAGGTGCGCTTGTGACCGCCGCCGATGAAGCGGGCCGTGATGCGGCCGTAATTGTTGCGGCCGCCCGACTTGGTCAGGCCTTCGGTCAGGCCCTTGACGGGCTTGCCCTTGTAGAGGCCCGAGCGGTCGACGATGACCAGCTGACGGGTGCTCGGCGTTACCGGGTTGAATTTTTTCAGTGCCATTGTTCTGTCCTCGCGACCTTGCTCAGAGACCCGTCGCGACGTCGATCGACTGGCCTTCGGCCAGCGTCACAACCGCCTTCTTGACGTCGCTCTGGCGGCCGATCGTGCCGCGGAAGCGCTTGATCTTGCCCTTGCGGACAAGCGTGTTCACGGCCATCACCTTGACGCCGAACAGCGCTTCGACGGCGGCCTTGATTTCCGGCTTCGACGCCTTCTTGGCGACATTGAAGACGACCTGGTTCTGCTCGGAAGCCATGGTCGACTTTTCGGTGATCGCCGGCGAGACGATCACGTCGTAATGACGAAGGTCGGTCATTTGAAGCGCTCCTCGAGAGCCTCGACGGCGGCCTTGGAAAGGACCAGCGTGCCGCGGCGCAGAATGTCGTAGACGTTGATGCCCTGGATGGGCAGCACGTCGATGTTCGGGATGTTGGTCGCCGCCAGCTTGAAATTCTTGTCAAGCTCGGCGCCGCCGATCACCAGGGCGTTGCTCAGGCCCAGCGTCGCGAAATTCGCGATCAGTGCCTTGGTCTTGGCCTCGGTCAGCTTCAGCTCGTCGATGATGATGATCGACGCGCTCTTGGCCTTGGCCGAAAGCGCATGCTTGAGGCCGAGTGCACGCACCTTCTTCGGCAGATCGTGCTCGTGGCTGCGCACGACCGGGCCGTGGGCCTTGCCGCCGCCGCGGAACTGCGGAGCGCGAGCCGAATGGTGACGGGCGCGGCCTGTACCCTTCTGCTTGTACATCTTGGCGCCGGTGCGGGCGATTTCCGCGCGACCCTTGGCCTTGTGGGTGCCCTGCTGCTTCTTGGCAAGCTGCCAGCGCACAACGCGCTGCAGGATGTCCTCGCGCGGATCGAGGCCGAAAATCTCTTCGGAGAGCTTCAGCTTGCCGGCGTCCTTGCCGCCAAGCGTTGTAATCTTGAGGTCCATTATTCCGCTCCCTCTGTGGCCGGGGCCTCGTTCGTGGCGGCACCGTCAGTCGCAAGGGCGCGGATCGCGGCGGGCTTCGGCGCATTGGCCGGAAGCGCCACCTTGGCCGCGTCGCGGACCAGGATCCATGCACCCTTCGAACCCGGGACCGCACCGCGGATCAGGATCAGGCCGCGATCGGCGTCGGTCGAGACGACCTCGACATTCTGCGTGGTGACGCGGGTGTCACCCATGTGGCCGGCCATATGCTTGCCCTTGAACACCTTGCCCGGATCCTGGCGCTGGCCGGTCGAGCCGTGTGTACGGTGCGACACCGAGTTGCCGTGCGTCGCGCGGCCGCCACCCATGTGGTGCCGCTTGATGACGCCCTGGAAGCCCTTGCCGATCGTGGTCCCCGTCACATCGACCTTCTGGCCGACGACGAAGTGCTCGACGGTGATCTCGGCGCCAACATCGATCATGTTGTCGGCGGAGACGCGGAACTCGGCAACCTTGGCCTTGGGCTCGACGGAAGCGGTCGCGAAATGGCCGCGCATCGCCTTCGACGTGTTCTTCACCTTGGCAAGGCCAACGCCGAGCTGGACGGCGGTATAGCCGTTCTTCTCCTGCGTGCGCTGCGCCACGAC
This sequence comes from Mesorhizobium sp. M0800, assembly GCF_040320095.1. NCBI lineage: Bacteria > Pseudomonadati > Pseudomonadota > Alphaproteobacteria > Hyphomicrobiales > Phyllobacteriaceae > Mesorhizobium > Mesorhizobium sp. M0800. The sequence continues at coordinate 107,198 of NZ_JAMYOZ010000017.1, read as the reverse complement.
CTGGCAGTTCTCCATCTGGAGAACAGTGACGGGAACATGTTCCCCGGCATCGTTGTAGATGCGGGTCATTCCCACCTTCTTTGCAATCACACCTGAACGCATCGGTTCAATTCCTTTAGAGTTCCCTGTCGGGGCTGTCGCCCCTCCACGCCTCTTGTTCCTTCAGAGTTCCGGGTCGCCCCGCTGACCTCTGGTTCCTTAGAGCTTGATCTCGACGTCGACACCGGCGGCCAGGTCGAGCTTCATCAAAGCATCGACCGTCTGCGGGGTCGGGTCGACGATGTCGAGCAGACGCTTGTGCGTGCGCATCTCGAACTGCTCGCGGCTCTTCTTGTCGACGTGAGGCGACCGGTTGACCGTGAACTTTTCGATCCGCGTCGGCAGCGGAATGGGGCCGCGGACGTTGGCGCCGGTGCGCTTGGCGGTCGACACGATTTCCCGTGTCGAGGCGTCGAGCACCCGGTGATCAAACGCCTTCAGGCGGATGCGGATATTCTGTCCGTTCATGCGTCACTTCCTTGTTCTGGCGCGGCGCGGGCAGCGCCCGCGACAGATCGGTTTAAGTCCAAATTACTCTTTGATGGTGACGACGATGCCGGCACCGACGGTGCGGCCGCCTTCACGGATGGCGAAGCGCAGCTTCTCTTCCATGGCGATCGGCACGATCAGCTCGACATCGACGGTGATGTTGTCGCCCGGCATCACCATCTCGGTGCCTTCCGGCAGCGACACGATGCCGGTCACGTCCGTCGTGCGGAAATAGAACTGCGGACGGTAGTTGGTGAAGAACGGCGTATGGCGGCCGCCCTCGTCCTTGGTCAGGATGTAGGCTTCGGCAACGAACTTCTTGTGCGGCTTGACGGTGCCGGGCTTGGCCAGGACCTGGCCGCGCTCGACGCCTTCACGGTCGACACCGCGCAGCAGCGCGCCGATGTTGTCGCCGGCCTGGCCCTGGTCGAGCAGCTTGCGGAACATCTCGACGCCCGTGCAGGTCGTCTTGGTGGTCGGACGGATGCCGACGATCTCCAGCTCCTCGCCGACCTTGACGACGCCGCGCTCGACGCGGCCGGTCACAACCGTGCCGCGGCCCGAGATCGAGAACACGTCCTCGATCGGCATCAGGAACGGCTTGTCGAGCGGACGCACCGGCGTCGGGATGTAGGCATCGACCGCAGCCATCAATTCGCGGATGGCGTCCTCGCCGATCTTCTTGTCGCTGTCTTCAAGTGCGGCAAGCGCCGAACCCTTGACGATCGGAATGTCGTCGCCGGGGAACTCGTTCTTGGTCAAAAGCTCACGCACCTCGAGCTCGACCAGCTCGAGCAGCTCGGCGTCGTCGACCTGGTCAACCTTGTTCAAGAACACCACGATCGAGGGCACGCCGACCTGGCGGGCGAGCAGGATGTGCTCGCGCGTCTGCGGCATCGGGCCGTCGGCGGCCGACACCACCAGGATCGCGCCGTCCATCTGCGCGGCACCGGTGATCATGTTCTTGACGTAGTCGGCGTGGCCGGGGCAGTCGACATGGGCATAGTGGCGGTTGGCGGTTTCGTATTCGACGTGCGCCGTCGAAATGGTGATGCCGCGGGCCTTCTCTTCGGGCGCCGCATCGATCTGGTCGTAGCGCTTGTATTCGCCAAAATACTTGGTGATCGCCGCCGTCAGCGACGTCTTGCCATGGTCGACGTGACCGATCGTGCCAATGTTCACATGAGGCTTAGTGCGCTCGAATTTACCTTTTGCCATGTGATCTCTCCATTCCTGCCAGCCCGTGCGGGCCTTGAATTAAGTTACTGATGCAACTCGTTTCGAGTTACGCGTATTTCTTCTGGACTTCCTGGGCGACCGCGGTCGGGACCGGCTCGTAGTGGTCGAACTGCATCGTGTAGGCCGCGCGGCCCTGGCTCATCGAGCGAAGGTTGTCCACGTATTTGAACATGTTGGCGAGCGGCACCATCGCGTTGATGACCACAGCCACGCCACGCGCTTCCTGGCCCTGGATCTGGCCACGACGGCCGTTCAGGTCGCCGATAACGCTGCCGACGTAATCTTCCGGCGTCACCACTTCGACCTTCATGATCGGCTCTAGCAACTGCACGCCAAGCTTGGGCGCTGCTTCACGGAAGCAGGCGCGGCCGGCGATTTCGAAGGCCAGAACCGACGAGTCCACGTCGTGGTAGGCGCCATCGATCAGCGTCGCCTTGACGCCGATCATCGGGAAGCCGGCGAACGGGCCCGAGGTCATGACGCTGTTGATGCCCTTTTCGACACCGGGGATGTATTCCTTCGGCACAGCGCCGCCGACGATCTTGGTTTCGAACTCGAATTCGCTGCTTTCCGGATTCGGCTCGAACAGGATCTTGACGCGGGCGAACTGGCCGGTACCGCCGGTCTGCTTCTTGTGCGTGTAGTCCTGCTCGTGCTTGCGGGTGATCGTCTCGCGGTAGGCCACCTGCGGCGCGCCGACATTGGCCTCGACCTTGAACTCGCGGCGCATGCGGTCGACGATGATGTCGAGGTGAAGCTCGCCCATGCCGGAAATGATCGTCTGGCCCGATTCCTCGTCGGTCTTGACGCGGAAGGACGGATCCTCGGCGGCCAGGCGGTGAAGGGCGAGACCCATCTTTTCCTGGTCGTTCTTGGTCTTCGGCTCGATGGCGATCTGGATGACCGGATCGGGGAATTCCATGCGCTCGAGGATGACCGGATGCAGCGGATCACTGAGCGTGTCGCCGGTGGTGGTGTCCTTGAGACCAGCGAGGGCGACGATGTCGCCGGCAAACGCCTCTTCGACGTCGGCGCGCGAATTCGCATGCATCTGCAACATGCGGCCGATGCGCTCTTTCTTGCCCTTCACGGTGTTGTCGACCGAGATGCCCTTGGTGAGCTTGCCCGAATAGATGCGGGCAAAGGTGAGCGAACCGACGAACGGGTCGTTCATGATCTTGAAGGCAAGCATCGACAGCGGCTCGTTGTCGTCTGCATGACGCTCGATCTCGGCGTCGGTCTTGGCATCGACGCCCTTGATGGCCGGGACATCGGCCGGCGACGGCAGATATTCGACGACGGCGTCGAGCAGCGGCTGCACGCCCTTGTTCTTGAAGGCCGAGCCGCAGAACATCGGATAGAACTTCACCGCGATCGTGCCCTTGCGGATGAGCGCACGGATCTCGTCGTTGCTCGGCATCTTGCCTTCGAGGTAATTCTCGAGCGCCGTTTCGTCCATTTCGACGGCGGCCTCGATCATCTTCTCGCGGTATTCTTCGGCACGAGCCTTGAGGTCGGCAGGGATCTCGACGATGTCCCAGGCAGCGCCCAGCGTCTCGTCGCGCCAGACCAGCGCGTTCATCTCGACAAGGTCGATGACACCCTTGAACTCGGTCTCGGCGCCGATCGGCAGCTGCATGACGACGGCATGCGCACCTAGGCGCGAACCGATCATCTCGACCGAGCGGTAAAAGTCGGCGCCGATCTTGTCCATCTTGTTGCAGAAGATCATGCGCGGCACGCGGTACTTGTCAGCCTGGCGCCAGACGGTTTCCGTCTGCGGCTCGACACCGGCATTGGCATCGAGCAGCGCGATGGCGCCGTCGAGCACGCGCAGCGAGCGCTCGACTTCAATGGTGAAGTCGACGTGGCCGGGGGTGTCGATGATGTTGAAGCGGTGCATCTTGCCGTCGCGACCCTTCCAGAAGGTCGTGGTCGCGGCGGACGTGATGGTAATGCCGCGCTCCTGCTCCTGCTCCATCCAATCCATGGTGGCAGCGCCGTCGTGGACTTCGCCGATCTTGTGCGACTTGCCCGTGTAATAGAGGACGCGCTCGGTGGTCGTCGTCTTGCCGGCGTCGATATGCGCCATGATACCGAAATTGCGGTAGTCTTCGATTTTATATTCGCGGGCCATGGGAGGTGCCTCTTCAGTCTCGTTCGCGCTTTACCAGCGGTAGTGCGCGAAAGCGCGGTTGGCTTCTGCCATCTTGTGGGTGTCTTCACGCTTCTTGACGGCGGTGCCGCGGTTGTTGGCCGCGTCCATCAGCTCGCCGGAGAGGCGGTCGACCATAGTGGTCTCGTTGCGGTTGCGGGCGGCGGCAATCAGCCAGCGGATGGCCAATGCCTGACGGCGCTCGGGGCGCACGTCGACCGGAACCTGGTATGTGGCGCCGCCGACGCGACGCGAACGCACTTCCACATGCGGCGCGACATTGTCGAGCGCCTGATGGAAGACGGTGACCGGCTCCTGCTTGGTCTTGGACTGGACCTGATCGAGCGCGCCGTAGACGATGGTCTCGGCAACCGACTTCTTGCCGTCATACATGACGGCGTTCATGAACTTGGTGACGATCAGATCGCCGAACTTCGGGTCCGGATTGATCTCACGCTTTTCTGCACTGTGACGACGGGACATTTTTTCTCTGCCTCAATTCTACGCGGTGGCCTGGATCCCGGATCGTCGCTTGACGCCGCCCGGAACGACCTTGGCTACGCTTCGGTCACTTCGGACGCTTGGCGCCGTATTTCGAACGGCGCTGCTTGCGGTTCTTCACGCCTTGCGTGTCGAGCACGCCGCGGATGATGTGGTAACGGACGCCCGGAAGATCCTTGACGCGACCGCCGCGGATCATCACCACCGAATGCTCCTGAAGGTTGTGGCCTTCGCCGGGGATGTAACCGATCACTTCAAAACCATTGGTCAGGCGGATCTTGGCCACCTTGCGCAGCGCCGAGTTCGGCTTCTTCGGCGTCGTGGTGTAGACGCGCGTGCAGACGCCCCGCTTCTGCGGGTTCTGCTGCATGGCCGGGACCTTGTTGCGCTTCACCGGCGCAATGCGCGGCTTGCGGATCAGCTGGTTGACGGTAGGCATTAAACCCTCTTGTCTCTCAATTCCGTATCTCGCCCGGTCAGGGCCGCTCAAAGCGTCATTTCCATACGCAAATTCGGGCCACAAACCGCGCCTCGCGGTCTTGCCCGAACAAATGGCAGAGGAAGCGGAATCCGCTTCATGCACGCCGGAAATGTCTTCTCGCTCGTAAAACGAACCCTGTTTGAGGCAAACTCCAAAGCGTGTCGCTTCGGAAGCAAGAGCCTCACATCGGTTCTGACTGGGCGGCTTCTACTCGTATGGCCACTGTCCGTCAACCCCGGAGCGGCAAATATTGCGCTGAACCCGAGGCGTGGCAGCCATGCGAAAAGCGCATGTAATTTTCTTGCGCCGTTTTTCAAGAGGAAGCCAGAAAGTGACCGGCTTGCGGCTGTTTCCAGGCCGTGCTTCGTGCGAAAAGGCGGCATGAGCAGCCCAAACCCCCTCGCCCGGAGGTACGAACCCGTGAATGACAATGAGGAGCGCCCGGTCACCATTATTACCGGCCGGGTGTGGAAGCGCAAAGGCGGCAAGCCGGAAGGCGTGCATGTGATGCTGGTCGCGCCGGACGACGATTCGGCAGTGCGCCGCGCTCTCGAATCGCTTGCCGCGGAAGGTTATGCCGAGGCAGAGCTCGATCAGATCGGCGACATGGACGGCGTGCCGGACGAGGAGCCGCATCTGTCCGCCTATCAGGGCGCGCTCGAAGGCGAAGTGTCGATCGTGACGTTCGATGTGCCGATCTGAAGATATCTGAATCGCGGTCGATCTCACGGGCCGGCGACAAAGCCCGGCGACTTGCCCGGCACAAGTTCTCTGCTAAGAAGCGACCTCTGGCAAAACCAAGCACACTCAACCTGCGGAGCTCCCATGTCCTCTAATCCCATCAAGCTCGGCATCGTCGGCGTGGGGAAGATCGTCCGTGACCAGCATCTGCCGGCGGTGGCGAAGGACCAGGATTATCGCCTGGTTGCTGCAGCCAGCCGGCATGGCAAAGTGGAGGACATCCCGAACTTCCCGACGATCGAGGCGATGCTCGACTCGGTGCCGGAGCTCGAGGCGGTGTCGCTGTGCATGCCGCCGCAGTTTCGCTATGACGCCGCGCGCTTGGCGCTCACGGCGAAAAAGCATGTCTTCCTGGAAAAGCCGCCCGGCGCCACGGTCAGCGAGGTCGAAGACCTGAAGACGCTGGCGGCAGCGAACGGCGTCTGCCTGTTCGCCAGCTGGCATTCACGCTATGCGCCGGCTGTCGAAGCAGCGCGCACATTCCTCAGCTCGACTACGATCAGGTCGGCCGCCATCAACTGGAAGGAAGACGTGCGCCGCTGGCATCCGAACCAGGAGTGGATCTGGGCTGCCGGCGGCTTTGGCGTCTTCGATCCCGGCATCAACGCGCTGTCGATCGCCACCCACATCCTGCCGCCGATGTTTATCAGCTCGGCAGAACTCGATTTCCCCGAAAACCGCGCGGCCCCGATCGCCGCCCATATCGCCTTCCGCACTTCGAACGGTCTGCCGGTGACGATGGAACTCGATTGGCGTCAGACCGGCCCGCAAAGCTGGGACATCCTGGCCGATACCGAGGCCGGATCGATGGTGCTTTCTGGCGGCGGCTCAAAGCTCGCCATCGATGGCCGCGTCGTTCACGAGGAGCCGGAAGCCGAATATCCGATGCTCTACAAGCGCTTTGCCGATATCGTGCGCGCCGGCACCTCCGACGTCGATCTCGCGCCCCTGCAGCACGTCGCCGACGCCTTCATGCTCGGCAAGCGCAATGTGGTGGAAGCTTTTTTCGATTGACGAGTGGGCGCCGGCCGGATCGCAGGTCTGGTCGGCGCACCGCACAAAATCAATTGACGATCGCTATTGCAAAGCCGTCATAGCCCTTGGCGCCAACAGTCTGGATCGCGGTGCCTGCCAGACGCTTGTCGCTGCCAATGAACGAGAACGCCGCGCGTGCCCCTTCGACATTGGCATCGCGACCATCTTCATTCACCACCGCGCCGTCACGGATGACATTGTCGCAGACGATGACGGTCCCCGGCCTCGAAAGACGCATGGCCCAGGACAGATAGTGCGGGTTGTTCGGCTTGTCGGCGTCGATGAAGATAAAGTCGAACGGCCCGGCATTCTCGGCGCCTAACCCCGCAAGCGATTGAAGCGCCGGTCCGACCCGCAGTTCCACCCGGTCCGACACCCCTGCCCGTTCAAAGTTCGACCGCGCGACACTGGCGTGGTGCGGATCAAGCTCGAGCGTCACGACCTTGCCGTCCATCGGCAATGCTCGCGCCATCCAGATTGTCGAATAACCGCCCAACGTGCCGATTTCGAGTACCTTCTTTGCTCCCTGCATTCGCGCAAGAAGTGAGAGCAGCTTGCCTTGTGCCGGGGAAACGTCGATAGGCGGCAGGCCCTGATCATGGTTGGCCGCCAGAACGGCATCGAGGGCTGGATCCGCCTCGAAAAGAGCTTCGACAATGTAGTCATCGACAGAAGCCCAGATCTTCCTGCTCATCGTTCTCCTCCGATCCGATTGGGGAACCACAACGCGAAAAGGGGCCACTTGGGCCCCTTTTCTATCTTCTCTTTCTTGCGCGCTTATTGCGCGGCGTTAACCATGTCGGTCAGCATCGGCTCGGCGACCTCGACGCCGGACGCCTTGCGGCGCTCGTCGATGATCAACTCGTCGCGCGAGGTGGCGATGCGCCGGATCTGGCTCATCGTACCGCCGGTACCGGCCGGGATCAGCCGGCCGACGATGACGTTTTCCTTCAGCCCCTGCAGCATGTCGGTCTTGCCGGCAACCGCAGCTTCGGTCAGCACCCTCGTCGTCTCCTGGAAGGAAGCGGCGGAGATGAAGGACGGCGTCTGCAGCGAGGCCTTGGTGATGCCGAGCAGCACCGGCTGGCCTTCGGCCGGCTTCTTGCCTTCCTCGACCAGGCGCTCATTGACCTCTTCCAACTCGATCACGTCGACGTGGTCGCCCGGAATGTAGGTCGAATCGCCCTGCGTGGTGATCTCGACCTTCTGCAGCATCTGGCGAACGATCACCTCGATGTGCTTGTCGTTGATCGACACGCCCTGCAGTCGGTAGACCTCCTGGATCTCGTTGACGAGGTAGGAGGCAAGCGCCTCCACGCCCTTGATCGCCAGGATGTCGTGCGGCGCCGGATTACCGTCGAGGATGTAGTCGCCCTTCTCGATGACGTCGCCGTCCTGGAGATGGAACGGCTTGCCCTTCGGGATCAGGTATTCGACCGGCTCAAGCGTGGAGTCATGCGGCTCGATGATGATGCGGCGCTTGTTCTTGTAGTCGCGGCCGAAGCGGATCGTGCCATCGATCTCGGCGATGATGGCGTGATCCTTCGGACGGCGTGCCTCGAACAGTTCGGCCACACGCGGCAGACCGCCGGTGATGTCCTTGGTCTTGGCGCTTTCCATCGGGATACGCGCCAGCACGTCGCCGGGGCGAACCTGTGCACCCGGCTCGACCGAAAGAATGGCCTCGACCGAGAGCAGGAAGCGGGCGTCACCGCCCTTCGACAGCTTGCCGACCTTGCCCTTGGCATCCTGGACGACGATCGCCGGCTTGAGATCGTTGCCGCGTGGCGTCGAACGCCAGTCGATGACCTCGCGCTTGGTGATGCCGGTCGATTCGTCGGCGGTTTCCTGGACGGAAATGCCATCGACCAGATCCTCGAATGCCACCCTGCCCTCGATTTCGGTGAGGATCGGGCGGGTATAGGGATCCCACTCGGCAATGCGCTGGCCGCGCTTCACCTTGTCGCCATCGTCGACGAAGATACGCGAACCGTAGGTGACGCGGTGCGTGGCGCGTTCCTTGCCGGCCTCGTCGAGGATCAGCACCGCCATGTTGCGGCCCATGACCATCAGCTGGCCGTCGGAGTTGCGCACGACGTTGCGGTTGCGGATCTCGACCTTGCCCTCGTACGAGGCTTCAAGGAACGAGGAATCCACCACCTGCGCCGTGCCGCCCATGTGGAAGGTACGCATGGTGAGCTGGGTACCCGGCTCGCCGATCGACTGCGCCGCGATGACGCCGACAGCTTCGCCCTGGTTGACGGGCGTGCCGCGGGCCAGATCGCGTCCGTAGCAGACCGCGCAGACACCGACCCTGACCTCGCAGGTCAGCGCCGAACGGATGCGAACCGACTGCACGCCGGCCTTTTCGATCAGTTCCACGTCACGCTCGTCCATCAGCGTTCCGGCCTTGACCAGAACCTCGCCGGTGACCGGGTGGGTGATGTCGTCGAGCGAGGTGCGGCCGAGAACGCGCTGGCCAACCGAGGCGACGACCTGACCGGCATCGACGATCGGCTGCATGGTGAGGCCCTTGTCGGTGCCGCAGTCGAGCGAATTGACGATGCAGTCCTGCGCCACGTCGACAAGACGACGCGTCAGGTAACCCGAGTTCGCCGTCTTCAAGGCGGTGTCGGCCAGACCCTTGCGGGCGCCGTGGGTCGAGTTGAAGTACTCGAGCACGGTGAGGCCTTCCTTGAAGTTCGAGATGATCGGCGTCTCGATGATTTCACCGCTAGGCTTGGCCATCAGGCCGCGCATGCCGGCGAGCTGGCGCATCTGGGTGGGCGAGCCGCGCGCACCGGAGTGCGACATCATGTAGATCGAGTTCATCGGCTTCTGACGGCCGTTGTCCTCGAACTCGACCGCCTTGATGCGGGCCATCATTTCGTCGGCGACCTTTTCCGAGCACTTGGCCCAGGCGTCGACGACCTTGTTGTACTTCTCGCCCTGGGTGATCAGACCGTCATTGTACTGCTGCTCGTACTCCTTGGCCAAAGCCTCGGTGTCGGAGACCAGCTTGATCTTGGCGTCCGGGATCAGCATGTCGTCCTTGCCGAACGAAATGCCGGCGCGGCAGGCATGGCTGAAGCCGAGAGCCATGATGCGATCGCAGAAAATGACCGTCTCCTTCTGACCGCAATGGCGATAGACGGTGTCGATCATCTTGGAGATGTTCTTCTTGGTCATCTCCTGGTTGGCGGTCTCGTAGGGCACGTTGTGGTTCTTCGGCAGCAGCTCGCCGATGATCATGCGGCCAGGCGTGGTGTCGTAGATCTTCGACACGACCTTGCCGTCGGCGTCGACCGTGCGGAAGCGCCCCTTGATCTTGGCATGCAGCGTCACCGCCTTGGTCTCGAGCGCGTGCTGGAGTTCGCCCATGTCGGCAAACACCATGCCCTCGCCCGGCTCGTTCTGATTGACAATCGAGAGATAGTAGAGACCGAGAACCATGTCCTGCGACGGCACGATGATCGGCGCACCGGAAGCCGGGTGCAGGATGTTGTTAGTCGACATCATCAGCACGCGGGCTTCGAGCTGCGCTTCCAGCGACAGCGGCACGTGGACCGCCATCTGGTCGCCGTCGAAGTCGGCGTTGAAGGCCGTGCAGACCAGCGGGTGAAGCTGGATCGCCTTGCCTTCGATCAGGATCGGCTCGAACGCCTGGATGCCGAGGCGGTGCAGCGTCGGCGCGCGGTTCAAAAGCACCGGATGCTCGCGGATGACCTCGTCGAGGATATCCCAGACCTCCGGACGCTCCTTCTCGACCAGCTTCTTCGCCTGCTTGACGGTCGAGGAGTAGCCCTTGGCGTCGAGACGGGCGTAGATGAAGGGCTTGAACAGTTCGAGCGCCATCTTCTTCGGCAGGCCGCACTGGTGGAGCTTGAGCTCCGGACCGGTGACGATGACCGAGCGGCCGGAATAGTCGACGCGCTTGCCGAGCAGGTTCTGGCGGAACCGGCCCTGCTTGCCCTTCAGCATGTCGGACAGCGACTTCAGCGGACGCTTGTTGGCGCCGGTGATGACGCGGCCGCGGCGGCCGTTGTCGAACAGCGCATCGACGGCTTCCTGCAGCATGCGCTTTTCATTGCGCACGATGATGCCGGGCGCGCGCAGCTCGATCAGCCGCTTCAAGCGGTTGTTGCGGTTGATGACGCGGCGATAGAGGTCGTTCAGATCCGACGTAGCGAAACGGCCGCCGTCCAGCGGGACAAGCGGGCGCAGATCCGGCGGGATCACCGGAACCACCTTCATGATCATCCATTCCGGACGGTTGCCGGATTCCATGAAGTTCTCGACGACCTTGAGCCGCTTCAGGTACTTCTTATGCTTGAGCTCGGAGGTGGTCGAAGCCAGCTCAGAACGCAGATCGCCGGCGATCTTCTCGAGGTCCATGCCGGCCAGAAGGTCGTGGATCGCCTCGGCGCCGATCATGGCGGTGAACGAATCCTCGCCATACTCGTCGACGGCCATCATGTACTCTTCCTCGCTGAGCAGCTGGTGCTCCTTCAGCGCGGTGAGGCCGGGTTCGGTAACGATGTAGTTCTCGAAGTAGAGGACCCGCTCGATGTCCTTCAGCGTCATGTCGAGCAGCGTGCCGATGCGCGACGGCAGCGACTTCAGGAACCAGATGTGGGCGACCGGTGCCGCCAGCTCGATATGGCCCATGCGCTCGCGGCGGACGCGCGACAGCGTGACTTCGACGCCGCACTTCTCGCAGATGACGCCCTTGTATTTCATGCGCTTGTACTTGCCGCACAGGCACTCATAGTCCTTGATCGGGCCAAAAATGCGCGCGCAGAACAGGCCGTCACGCTCCGGCTTGAAGGTGCGGTAGTTGATGGTCTCCGGCTTCTTGATCTCGCCGAACGACCAGGACAGAATCTTCTCAGGGCTGGCAAGCGAGATCCGGATGGAATCGAACACCTGCGCAGGCGCCTGGGGGTTGAAGAGATTCATGACCTCTTGGTTCATGCCGTTCTCCTTTTCGGGGTCCTCGAAAACCCCTTGCATCTAGCGCGGGCCAAACGCCCGCCGACTTGATCGGCCATCGGCCGAGAATTTGGTGCGTCCGGTCGCGGGAAGACCGCGGCCGGACGTCTTGCTTACTCGGCCGCGTCGGGCAGCCGGATCGGGTTGTCGTCGAGCTTGGTGTTCTCCAGCTCGACATTGAGGCCGAGAGACCGCATTTCCTTGACGAGAACGTTGAAGCTCTCGGGAATGCCGGCCTCGAAGGTGTCGTCGCCTCTGACGATCGCCTCGTAGACCTTGGTGCGGCCGGCGACGTCATCCGACTTCACCGTCAGCATCTCCTGCAGCGTGTAGGCGGCGCCGTACGCTTCGAGCGCCCAGACCTCCATCTCGCCGAAGCGCTGACCACCGAACTGCGCCTTGCCGCCCAGTGGCTGCTGGGTAACGAGCGAGTACGGACCGATCGAACGCGCGTGGATCTTGTCGTCCACAAGGTGGTGAAGCTTGAGCATATATATGTAGCCCATCGTCACTTTGCGATCGAACGGCTCGCCGGTGCGTCCGTCATAGAGCTGCGACTGACCGCTGGTGTGCAGGCCCGCCTGCTCCAGCATGATGTTGATGTCGGCCTCGTGCGCGCCGTCGAACACCGGTGTCGCGATGGAGACGCCGCGGCGCATCTGCTCGCTGAGGCGAACGATGCTCTCGTCGTCATATTCGCGGACCGGCTCGTTGCGGTCGTTGGAAGGCATGAAGCTCTCGAGCGTCTTGCGCAGCGGCTTGATGTCGCCCGCCGTCTTGTACGCGTCGATCAGATCGCCGATCTTCCTGCCCATTCCAGCGCAAGCCCAGCCCAGATGCGTTTCCAGGATCTGGCCGACATTCATGCGCGACGGCACACCCAGCGGGTTAAGCACGATATCGGCATGCGTGCCGTCCTCGAGGAAAGGCATGTCCTCGACCGGAACGATCCGCGACACGACACCCTTGTTGCCGTGCCGGCCGGCCATCTTGTCGCCGGGCTGCATCTTGCGCTTCACGGCCACGAAGACCTTGACCATCTTCATGACGCCCGGAGGCATTTCGTCGCCGCGCTGCACCTTCTCGACCTTGTCCATGAAGCGCTGCTCGAGCGCCCTCTTGGAATCGTCGTACTGGCCACGCAGGGCTTCCAGTTCGCTCTGGAGCTTTTCGTTCTCCACGGCAAACTGCCACCACTGCGAACGCGGATACTCGTCGAGCGTGTCCTTCGACAGCTTCGAGCCCTTCTTGAAGCCCTTCGGCCCGGCAATCGCTTCCTTGCCGACGAGAACGTCGGAAAGACGCGAATAGACGTTGCGGTCGAGGATCGCCTGCTCGTCGTCGCGGTCCTTGGCGAGGCGTTCGATCTCCTCGCGCTCGATCGCCATGGCGCGCTCGTCCTTCTCGACACCGTGGCGGTTGAAGACACGCACTTCGACGACGGTGCCGAAGGTTCCCGGAGGCATGCGCATCGAGGTGTCGCGCACGTCCGAGGCCTTTTCACCGAAGATGGCGCGCAGCAGCTTTTCTTCCGGCGTCATCGGGCTTTCGCCCTTCGGCGTGATCTTGCCGACCAGGATGTCGCCCGGCTGCACTTCCGCACCGATGTAGACGATGCCGGCCTCATCGAGGTTCTTCAGCGCTTCTTCCGAGACGTTGGGAATGTCGCGCGTGATCTCCTCCGGCCCCAGCTTGGTGTCGCGGGCCATGACTTCGAATTCCTCGATGTGGATCGAGGTGAAGACGTCGTCGGCGACGATGCGCTCGGACAGGAGGATGGAATCCTCGTAGTTGTAGCCGTTCCACGGCATGAACGCGACCAGCACGTTACGGCCGAGGGCCAGATCGCCGAGCTCGGTCGACGGGCCGTCGGCGATGATGTCGCCCTTGTTGACCCGGTCGCCCATGCGCACCAGCGGACGCTGGTTGATGCAGGTGTTCTGGTTCGAACGCTGGAACTTCATCAGCCGGTAGATGTCGACGCCGGACTTGCCGGGATCGAGATCTTCCGTGGCGCGGATGACGATACGCGTCGCGTCCACCTGGTCGACGATGCCGCCGCGGCGGGCGCCGATGGCGGCGCCCGAGTCACGGGCGACGATCGGCTCCATGCCGGTGCCGACGAACGGCGCTTCGGCGCGCACCAGCGGCACGGCCTGACGCTGCATGTTCGAGCCCATCAGCGCACGGTTGGCGTCATCGTTCTCCAGGAACGGGATCAGGGCCGCGGCCACCGACACCATCTGCTTCGGCGACACGTCCATCAGATCGACGTTTTCGCGCGGCGCCATCATCACTTCGCCGGCGTTGCGGCAAATGACGAATTCGTCGACGAAATGACCATTCTTGTCGAGCTCGGCATTGGCCTGCGCGACGTGGTGCTTGGCCTCTTCCATAGCCGAGAGGTAAACGACCTCATTGGTCAGCTTGCCGTTGACGATCTTGCGGTACGGGCTCTCGATGAAGCCGTATTTGTTGACGCGCGCGAAGGTCGCAAGCGAGTTGATCAGGCCGATGTTCGGGCCTTCCGGCGTCTCGATCGGGCAGATGCGGCCGTAATGCGTCGGGTGCACGTCGCGCACCTCGAAACCGGCACGCTCGCGGGTCAGACCGCCCGGTCCAAGCGCCGAAAGACGGCGCTTGTGGGTGATCTCCGAAAGCGGGTTGGTCTGATCCATGAACTGCGACAGCTGCGAGGAACCGAAGAACTCGCGCACAGCGGCAGCCGCCGGCTTGGCGTTGATCAGGTCCTGCGGCATCACCGTATCGATCTCGATCGAGGACATACGTTCCTTGATCGCGCGCTCCATGCGCAGCAGGCCGACGCGGTACTGGTTCTCCATCAGCTCGCCGACCGAGCGCACGCGGCGGTTGCCGAGATTGTCGATGTCGTCGATCTCGCCCTTGCCGTCGCGCAGTTCGACCAGCGTCTTGACCACGGCCAGGATGTCGTCCTTGCGCAGCACGCGCACGGTATCCTCGGCCTTGAGCTCGAGGCGCATGTTCATCTTGACGCGGCCAACGGCCGACAGATCATAGCGCTCGCTGTCGAAGAACAGCGAGTTGAACATGGCTTCAGCGGTTTCCAGCGTCGGCGGCTCGCCGGGGCGCATGACGCGGTAGATGTCGAACAGCGCGTCCTGGCGGCTCTCGTTCTTGTCGACGTTGAGCGTGTTGCGGATGTAGGCGCCGACGTTGACGTGGTCGATGTCGAGGACCTTGATCTCATCGTCACCGGTGCCAAGCAGCACTTTCAGCGTCTTTTCGTCGATCTCGTCACCGGCTTCGAGGAAGATCTCGCCGGTCGCGTAGTTGACAATATCCTCGGCAAGGTAGTTGCCGAGCAGATCCTCGTCGGTCGCCTTGATCGCCTTGAGACCCTTTTCGCCAAGCGCCCTGGCCTGGCGGGCGGTGATCTTCTTGCCGGCCTCGACGACGACTTCGCCGGTGTCGGCGTCGACCAGGTCACCAACGGCCTTGAGGCCGCGGAAACGCTCGACGTTGAACGGGATGCGCCAATGGTCGCCGGCGCGCTTGTAGGTGATCTTGTTGTAGAAGGTCGACAGGATCTCTTCGCCGTCCATGCCGAGCGCCATCAGCAGCGACGTCACCGGAATCTTGCGGCGGCGATCGATGCGGGCATGCACGACGTCCTTGCTATCGAACTCGATGTCGAGCCACGAGCCGCGATAGGGAATGACGCGCGCGGCAAACAGAAGCTTGCCGGACGAGTGCGACTTGCCCTTGTCATGGTCGAAGAAGACGCCCGGCGAACGGTGCATCTGCGAGACGATGACGCGCTCGGTACCATTGACGATGAAGGTGCCGTTCAAGGTCATGAGCGGCATGTCGCCCATGTAGACGTCCTGCTCCTTGATGTCCTTGATCGACTTGGCGCCGGTATCCTCGTCGATATCGAACACGATGAGGCGCAGCGTCACCTTGAGCGGCGCCGCATAGGTCAGGTCGCGCTGACGGCATTCGTCAACGTCGAATTTCGGTCCCTCGAACTCATACTTCACGAATTCCAGCATCGAGGAGCCGGAAAAATCGGAAATCGGGAAGACCGACTTGAAAACTGCCTGCAGTCCCTCGTCAGGACGCCCACCCTTGGGCTCCTCCACCATCAGGAACTGGTCATAGGATGCCTTCTGAACCTCGATCAGGTTCGGCATCTCCGCAACTTCCGGGATCTTTCCGAAAAATTTGCGTACGCGTCTGCGGCCATTGAAAGTCTGGGTCTGGGCCATCGTCGCTCCTTAGCTCAATTCTCGGGACGAGCCTCGCCGCGGCTCGCCTTGCATCTCGGGCCACCTTGGCGGCCCTGTCTTGTTGCCCGCCGCCTGTCGGCGGCTTCTTGTCTTTTCACCCGCCGCCAATTGGCGGCGGGCCAGAAACGGGAGAAAACCCGTTTCCTGAAGGCCGGTTTGCGGCCCTCAGGAAAGAGGTTTTCGCACTCTTCGCGTTACGCAGCCTCCCTTCGACGCGAAAGGAGTGGCGGACGGCGCGACGCCGTCCGCCGGTACTCAACGCTTACTTCAGTTCGACCTTGGCGCCGGCTGCTTCCAGCTGGGCCTTGAACTTGTCCGCGTCGGCCTTGGAAACGGCTTCCTTGACCGGCTTCGGAGCCGCCTCGACCAGGTCCTTGGCTTCCTTGAGGCCAAGACCGGTGATGGCGCGAACTTCCTTGATGACGTTGATCTTCTGAGCGCCTGCCTCGGTGAGGACGACGTCGAATTCCGTCTTTTCCTCGACCGGAGCAGCAGCGGCCGCAGCGCCGCCGGCAGCGGCAACCGCCACCGGAGCAGCGGCGGAAACGCCCCACTTTTCTTCAAGAAGCTTCGACAGCTCGGCCGCCTCGAGGACGGTCAGCTTCGAAAGGTCGTCTACGATCTTTGCCAGATCAGCCATTGCAATGTTCCTTCATAAGGTTCGAACGTGTGTTTGTGATAGCGAGGAACGGCCTCATGCCGCCTCGTCCTTCCGGGCGTAAGCGCCGATGACGCGCGCGACCGAAGCCGCAGGCGCATTGACGATCTGGGCGATCCGGGTTGCCGGCGTGGCGATCATGCCAACCAGCCTGGCGCGCAGCTCATCGAGCGACGGAAGTGTGGCGAGTGCCTTCACACCGTCGGCATTGAGCGAGGTGGTGCCCATTGCGCCGCCGAGAATGACGAGCTTGTCATTTCCCTTGGCGAAATCGGACGCGACCTTCGGCGCCGCAATCGGATCCTCCGAATAGGCGATCAGCGTCTGTCCCTTGAACAGCTCGATGATCGATGCGGAGTCCGTGCCCTGAAGAGCGATTTTGGCGAGACGGTTCTTCGCGACTTTGACGGTGCCACCGGCGGCGCGCATTTTCGACCGAAGGTCGTTCATTTGCGCGACGGTGATACCGGCGTAGTGGGCCACGACGACTGAACCAGCGCTTGAAAACGCATCATTCAGGCCCGTGACGAGTTCGCGTTTTTCCGCTCTGTCCACTGCCTATCTCCAGTTGACCCCTGCCCTCTACGAAGGACAGGCGTCGGGTTGCCTTTTTGCCGGCCGGGCCATCCAGTAACGGATCTCCCGAACGACGCTCGAGGATCCTGCCCCCTTTCGCCACACCTGCCGGCAAGCCGGACGGTGCGCAGACAAAAGGCAAACACGGTTCGAACCTTTCATTGGAGCTTTCGCTCCTTTGTCCGGTCTTCACCCGTCTCATGCAGGCCCGCATGAATTAAGGCCCACATCACCTAAGGCTTGGGGGCCGCCTGCAATCTCGGACAGGATGTCCGGAAGCCTTTCGACTTCCGGTACCGGGCCGCCGACAGGTCGGAGGCCCGGAATTCTTTCACGGATCAGCGTTTTAGCGGCCGATCCAATTGTTCCTATCAGGACGCTGCGAGCGTCGAGACGTCGAGCTTGAGGCCCGGGCCCATCGTCGAGGTGACCGACACCTTCTTGACGTAGTTGCCCTTGGCACCAGCCGGCTTTGCCCTGGTCACCGCATCAGCGAAGGCGCGGACGTTTTCTTCCAGCGCCTTGACGTCGAACGAGACCTTGCCGACGCCGGCGTGAACGATGCCGGCCTTCTCGACGCGGAACTCGACGGCGCCGCCCTTCGATGCCTTGACGGCGGCGGTAACGTCGGTGGTGACGGTGCCGACCTTCGGGTTCGGCATCATGCCGCGCGGACCGAGCACCTTGCCGAGACGGCCGACCAGCGGCATCATGTCCGGCGTGGCGATGCAGCGGTCGAAGTCGATCGTGCCCTTCTGGACGATGTCGACCAGATCCTCGGCTCCGACGATGTCGGCGCCGGCGGCCTTGGCCTCCTCGGCCTTGTCGCCACGCGCGAAGACGGCGACGCGAACGCTGCGGCCGGTGCCGTTCGGCAGGTTGACCACGCCGCGGACCATCTGGTCGGCATGGCGGGGATCGACGCCGAGGTTCATCGCGACTTCGATCGTCTCGTCGAACTTCACCGAGGAGCGATCCTTGAGCAGCTTCAGCGCCTCACCCAAAGCATAAGCCTTGTTGGGATCGATGCCTTCGCGGGTCTTCGATACACGCTTTGCAATCTTTGCCATGATCTCAGCCCACCACTTCCAGACCCATCGAGCGGGCGGAGCCCTCGACCATGCGCATGGCCGCCTCGACGTCGTTTGCGTTCAGATCCTTCATCTTCTGCTCGGCGATGGCGCGCACCTTGTCGCGGCCGATCGTGCCGGCCTTGACCTTGCCCGGCTCCTTCGAGCCCGACTTCAGGTTGGCAGCCTTCTTCAGGAAGTAGCTCACCGGCGGCGTCTTCATGACGAAGGTGAACGACTTGTCCTGGTAGTAGGTGATGACGACCGGAACCGGCGAGCCCTTTTCCATTTCCTGGGTCTGCGCGTTGAACGCCTTGCAGAACTCCATGATGTTGATGCCACGCTGACCAAGCGCCGGGCCGATCGGGGGCGACGGCGTGGCCGATCCCGCGGAAACCTGGAGCTTGAGCTGGCCTGCAATTTTCTTAGCCATCTCTCTTCCTGCCTTTTCTCATGCCGGTCTTGCCGGCGGTTGCAGTCTGGTGGTGCGGTCCGCGCGGCCGGCTAAAGCCGCATTCGCCTCCCACCCGTTTTTGGCCGCGCGATCTCCGCGCCGCCTTCCCTGCCGCCGAAACCGGTGCAGGGATTTCGGATCAGCCCTTCTCGACCTGTCCGAATTCCAGATCGACCGGCACGGCGCGCCCGAAGATCGAAACTTCTACCTTGAGCCGCGCCCGCTCCTCGTCCACTTCCTGGACGAAACCGTTGAACGACGCGAATGGTCCATCCGAAACGCGGATCGCTTCGCCGATCTCGAACGTCACCGACGGCTTCGGCCGCTCGACGCCTTCCTGAACCTGGTTCAGGATACGCTGGGCCTCGGCTTCGGTGATCGGCACCGGCTTGGAGTCGCCCAGGAAACCGGTGACCTTCGGCGTGTTCTTGACGAGCGAGAACACGGCGTCGGTCAGATTGGCCTTCAGCAGCACATAGCCCGGAAAAAACTTGCGCTCGGCATCGACCTTGCGGCCGCGGCGGATCTCGACGACCTTCTCGGTCGGCACCACGATCTGCTCGATGTCGGCGGACAGGCCCTTCTGCTTGGCCTTGTTCTCAATGTCCTCGGCGACCTTCTTTTCAAAGTTCGAGTAGGCGTGGACGATGTACCACCGCGCGGTCATTTCAAGACTTCTCCGTAATCGCCGGACTTACTGTCCGAGGCCGAGGATTTTTTCGACCGCAAAGCCCATGGCCACGTCTGCGGTAAAGAAAAAGATCATCGCGATGACCGCGAACACAAGGACCATCACCGTCGAGATCATCGTTTCGCGCCGCGACGGCCAAGTGACCTTGGCGGTCTCCGCGCGAACCTGCTGGAGAAAGGTGAAGGGATTTGTGGTTTTCGAAGCCATATGCCGCTCTGTCTGCAAGACCCGTTGGCCGGGCCTCCTGGATGATCCCGCTGGCCGGGACGTGCCGCTTGAGCGTGCGTTCGCGCCGAATCAGCGCAATCATTTCGCCCATGCAAATCAGACGCGTAAAGCCGGCTTCCCAGCTCCACGCGTCGCGTGTCTGTCTCGTCTACATAAAACCGATTCTTGATCCACGCAAGTGGCAAGTGTCCGCTTTATGGCCAAACGCCGCCTCGGAACCATCCAGTCGTTCCGTCCCGGCTATGCGGCCCTTATGCCGCAACTTATGCTATATGGCAAGTCACAAGCCGGTTTTCAAAGGCCGCACTGCAAAAGAATCGTTTTAGGTATCCATTCGAAGAATGGCACGGGCAGCAGGGCTCGAACCTACGACCTGCGGTTTTGGAGACCGCCGCTCTACCAACTGAGCTATGCCCGTATGCGCATGTCGGCGCAGCAGGCGCTTCCTAAAAGCTTCCGCGCGCTCTGTAAAGAGCGACGTGCGCTACCCGGCCTTCATCTTCGAAAGTCCAGGCGTCCTCCCGGCCATTTCCCGTCGATCCGTTGATTGCTGACGATCAAGCCGACCCAGGGACGCACGATTTCCGGGTCGGTCAGATTGATGTATTTTCCCACCAGCCCTTTCGCACCCTGGCGCCGGGCATCGATGAGCCCCTTGCGCACGCCATTATGCCAATCGAACAGCAGGTAAACTCTCTCTCCCGCCGTCTTCACCTCGCCCCAGCCAGACTTCCATTTATCCTTGCTGTCGCCTGGAATCGTGGGATCGGCACCGCCGTTCCATCGGTTGGACCAGCTGCCTTCGATGGTGTCGTTGCGGTCGCGGTCGCTTTGGGTGCGTCCCCACCCCCGACGACGAGGAGGTGTCGGCGTTCGCCGCCGGCGTGAAACTGGAGGGAACTCCAAGCGATGAAAATGCCGAGGCATGAGGCACGTCCATGAAGCCAAACGGATTTCGGATTCCGCGGTTGCTGTCAGAATTTGCTTTGCTGTCCGATCCCATCGCAGGCCTCCGGTTTTTCAGCGCGGCCCCCGCCAGCCACGGCGGCCTCAAACCGTTCCAGCCTGGCGGACCGAACCATTCACCACCACCCATTTCCCGCAAATCGGGTCCTGGCCGGCAGGGTTTTCGACCGATTCGTGCCCGGTCAGGTTCCCGAAGGCGCCTTGTAGGGGCCGCCCGGCACCCCCCAACCCCCAGGCCGGCATTGGTTCGCTCTCGGGGTCGCAGGTCGGGCCCTTGTTGGAATTCATCTTGGCCAGCCGCGATCCCCATTCGACATAGGCCATGAAGGCCGAGCGGAATTCGGGATCGTCAGGCAACCCGATCTCGTCGGCGGCGTCGGCGAGAAGGTTGATCCAGCGCCGGCGCTGCTCCTCGGTCAGATGCTTGCCGAGATGATGCATCACCATCTCGCGATGGCCGCCATGCTCTTCGCTGTAGGTTTTCGGTCCGCCAAAAACTTCACCGATGAAGGCCGCGACGTGAGCGGGATGGTCCGGCGACATATGCTTGAACACCGGCCCGACGATGGGATCCCGAGAGACGTTGTCGTAGAAGGTTTGGGTCAGGCGGTTCAGCGCTTCGGTGCCACCGGCCCATTCAAACAATGTCGGGGCATCCTGGCTCATTTGCGATCCCTCACCTGGCTGGTCTTCAACCACGCTGGACGATAGCGGAAACACCGAGCGCCGCTCAACCTGCCTCGATGGGCAGTTTGGCCGGCGAAGCTACCGCTTAGGGCGCGTCGCGGCCTCGGTATTGGCCGACGGCGCGACCCTGCAATTATCGGCCTTCGGCACCGACCTGCAGATCGTGGCGCCGGTCAGCTCGTCAACCGATTGAGAACCCGTCGTTAGCCCGAGCTGCAGCATCGCGTCGGCTTCGAGTTGGGCGGCCCCAGGATCGCCCTTTTCTGTCTCGATCTCCCGCTGGCGCAACCAGTCGCCTACCCCGGCTGATCATGGTTTCATGTCCGATGATGTGTACGGGCCACTCGCCACGTCCCAACGCCAAGCCGGCATTGGTTCCATCTCAGGATCACAGGTGGAGCTCGCCCCCGCTACCCGCGATCCCCCTCCGATGCAGGCTATGAGGGTTTGCGGGGGATTGCCGTACGACCCTTCGTCGCCGGCATTGGTCGCCTGCGTGGCCGGCTGAGAAATTTGGACTTGAACCGGTTGAGAAGGTCCGGCCTTCGCCTCGATCGCTGCCGCCTCGGGCGGCTTGGCATTCGCAGGGATCTCTCGTAGGTCTTGTAGCTGCCGGCGTTCTTCCGGCTGACGACCCTGGTGCTGAGTATCTTCTTCTTGCCTTTCACCATGCGATAAGTGGTGCGGTACAGCAATTTCGTCCGGATATAGGTCGTGGTGATCTGATGGACGCCGAGAAAGGCCCATTCCCCGACCACGCGCCGGATGCCACCGGAAAACATCAACGGACAGGCGGAATTACAGATGGCGCCGTTGGCATAGGCTTCGCCGAAATAACGGGAGCCCTTGCCGTCGTTTTCCTTGCAGTTCTTCATATCTGGCAGACAGCCGACGAAACCGGTTTTACCGACGGCGATATCGAGCTTGTTCTTGCGGATCAGGCGGCCAAGTGTCAGCGCAGCTTCGACATTGCCGCCGGGGGAATCGACGACGATCGGCAACTTTCGGCCGCCAAGCGCTTTCAGCGCGCGTTTGAACAGGGCCGGCGTGCCGGCTTCTATCGAGCCTTCCGCCGATATCCATTCCGGACAGGTCGGCTCGCAGCCCGGCGCGCTGCTGCGGACGACGACGAACCGCATCGTCGGGCCGAAATCAGGCGCGGATTTTTCCGGCGTGGATTTCTTTGCATCCGCTGCGAAGGCAGCGTGGCCCATGGCAAGCAACGACACCAGGCAGATCAGCCCTAGCGACCACCATGCCTGACAATGCAAACGGCGCCATGGAACCATTCGGGCAGCCCCCTCGATGCAACCTATACTAGTTATGGCAGAGGCGCTTGCAACAGGATTTGAAGCAATGCGGTTAATCCATTGCCAGAATATCAGAATCAAAAAGGGCGGCCCGAAGACCGCCCCCTTTGCATCCGATCTCAACCGGCAGCGCCGGCGATTACTCTTTGATGGTGACGACGATGCCGGCACCGACGGTGCGGCCGCCTTCACGGATGGCGAAGCGCAGCTTCTCTTCCATGGCGATCGGCACGATCAGCTCGACATCGACGGTGATGTTGTCGCCCGGCATCACCATCTCGGTGCCTTCCGGCAGCGACACGATGCCGGTCACGTCCGTCGTGCGGAAATAGAACTGCGGACGGTAGTTGGTGAAGAACGGCGTGTGGCGGCCGCCCTCGTCCTTGGTCAGGATGTAGGCTTCGGCAACGAACTTCTTGTGCGGCTTGACGGTGCCGGGCTTGGCCAGGACCTGGCCGCGCTCGACGCCTTCACGGTCGACACCGCGCAGCAGCGCGCCGATGTTGTCGCCGGCCTGGCCCTGGTCGAGCAGCTTGCGGAACATCTCGACGCCCGTGCAGGTCGTCTTGGTGGTCGGACGGATGCCGACGATCTCCAGCTCCTCGCCGACCTTGACCACGCCGCGCTCGACGCGGCCGGTCACCACCGTGCCACGGCCCGAGATCGAGAACACGTCCTCGATCGGCATCAGGAACGGCTTGTCGAGCGGACGCACCGGCGTCGGGATGTAGGCATCGACCGCAGCCATCAGTTCGCGGATGGCGTCCTCGCCGATCTTCTTGTCGCTGTCTTCAAGTGCGGCAAGCGCCGAACCCTTGACGATCGGAATGTCGTCGCCGGGGAACTCGTTCTTGGTCAAAAGCTCACGCACCTCGAGCTCAACCAGCTCGAGCAGCTCGGCGTCGTCGACCTGGTCGACCTTGTTCAAGAACACCACGATCGAGGGCACGCCGACCTGGCGGGCCAAAAGGATGTGCTCGCGCGTCTGCGGCATCGGGCCGTCGGCGGCCGACACCACCAGGATCGCGCCGTCCATCTGCGCGGCACCGGTGATCATGTTCTTCACATAGTCGGCGTGGCCGGGGCAGTCGACATGGGCATAGTGGCGGTTGGCGGTTTCGTATTCGACGTGCGCCGTCGAAATGGTGATGCCGCGCGCCTTCTCTTCGGGCGCCGCGTCGATCTGGTCGTAGCGCTTGTATTCGCCAAAATACTTGGTGATCGCCGCCGTCAGCGACGTCTTGCCATGATCGACGTGACCAATCGTGCCAATGTTCACATGAGGCTTAGTGCGCTCGAATTTACCTTTTGCCATAGTCTCTTTCCTTGGACGGCCTGGGGACGGCCTGGACCTTCAGTTCAGTCGAATGCGGGGCGATTAGCGACTAAGGCCGAAAAACACAAGTGCCTTGTCGCCGAGCGCGCTCGCCCGGCCCGAACGTGTGATCCGGTTTCGGAGAATGTGGCGCGGATATAGGAACGAACAAGGGCAAATGGAATGGTTACGGCGGCGGCTGACGGCTTTGTCGGATTTACAGCCGGATCTGGCCCATTGCCGCCCTGGCGCCGGTCTGATTTCGTGGGCCGATGCATTTCATCCCGACTGCCATACGAGGCCCGCTGTTCATGGTCGTTTCGACCGGGTCCTACATCGTCAACGACACGATGATGAAGCTCGCAACCGCGGGACTGCCGCCCTATGAGGTGCTGTTCCTGCGCGGCGCTGCGGCAACATTGTGGGGCATTCCGCTGCTGTTCATGTTGGGCTATGGCAAGCAAATTCCGCTGATCCTCGACGCGAAGGTTTTGCGCAGGAACCTGCTCGAACTGGGTGCTATCCTTTGCTACGTGGTGGCGCTCGCCAACATGCAGATCGCCGATTCGACCGCGCTCGGGCAGATCACGCCCTTGCTGATGCTGGTCGGCTCCTCGATGCTGTTTGGCGAACGGATCGGCGGGCTGCGCATGGCGCTGATCGGCCTTGGTTTTATCGGCGCGGTGATGGTTGCACAACCGACGATGCAGGGGATTTCGGTCTATGCCCTGCTGGCGCTAGGCAATGCCGCCCTGTCCGCGGCGCGCGATCTGGCCGGACGCAAGGTCGCCGCCGACGTGCCGGGGATGATCGTCGCTATTTCCGCGGTGATTGTGGTGCTCACCGGCGCCGGCGTTGCGCATCTGGTTTCCGAGCAGTGGGTGGTGCCTGAAATCCGTCACCTGCTGCTGATGGGCGGCGCCGGACTGTTCCTGATCTTCGGCCACTTCTTTATCTTCATGGCCTATCGCGTCGGGCCGACCAGCGTGGTGGCGCCGTTCTACTATTGCTTTACCGTCTGGGCGGTGATTTCAGGCCTGGTGGTATTCCGGCAGCTCCCGAATGCGCTGGCCATCTGCGGCATCCTGCTGGTGGTGGCCAGCGGGTTGACCATCGTCTCGCTCGACGAGCGCAAGCGCCGGTTGACCGTCGTCGCTTGAAACTGAAATCGGCCTGCACAATAGGAGGAGCGCGTGGCAAGCCCGGATGACAACCAGAATTCACGCAACCGCAGGCTTATCGGAAAGTGCCTGTGCGGCGCCGTTCAGTACGCGGTGGCGGACGCGTTCGTCTATGCCACGAACTGCCACTGCTCGAACTGCCGGCGCACCACCGGCTCGGCCTTCAAGCCATTCGCCGGCATCGAGCGCGACAGGCTGAGCCTGGCGAGGGGCGAGGACAATCTCATGATCTTCGGCGACGAAACCGGCCATGACGCGCATTGCAAGACCTGCGGCTCGTTGCTCTATTCCGTGGTCCGCGACGGTGCCTTCGTGCATGTCGCCATGGGAACCCTGGTCGACGAGCCGACCATCCGCCCGACGCAGCACATCTTCGTCGGCTCGAAGGCGAAGTGGTTCACGATCACCGACGATCTGCCGCAATACAGAGAACACGCGGTCGCCGGAGATGCCGGCGAATAGCTGACCGTTAGAAAACGCTCAACCAAATTATCGTTTCGTTTTCGCGTCGGCCGCCAACGAAACTATACTGTGCTCCGTCACTGAACTTATGTCGCGGGGATTTCTGTGGCATTGCCGCCCGACTGGTTGCCCAATGTTGCGATGAGGCGCGTCATTTGCCATTGGACGGCCGGCTCGCATTCGGCCGGCGATACCGACAGGGATGCGTATCACATACTGGTCGAGGGGAATGGCCGCCTGGTCAGGGGCCGGCCTTCGATCGCGCTCAATTCGAGCCGGGTAAAACCGGGATATGCCGCGCACACGCTCAACTGCAACGGCGGCTCGATCGGGGTTTCGCTCTGCTGCATGGCCGGGGCGGAGGAAAGGCCGTTCGATGCCGGCCGCTATCCGATGACCAGGGCGCAGTGGGACGCGATGACCACGGTTGTCGCCGAACTCTGCAAATATTACCGCATCAAGGTCACGCCCAAAACGGTGCTCTCGCACGCCGAGGTCGAAAGCAATCTCGGCATCGAGCAACGCGGAAAATGGGATTTCACCCGGCTGCCCTTCGATCCGACGATCAGCGGCGCAAGCGCCTGCGGCGACCGGCTGCGCCGCGACGTGACGGCGGCAATGGGCGCGATGCCAAATCTGCCGGTGAGGAACGGGCGCGATGCCGCATGGCAGCGACTGCTCGAGGAATTATGGCCGATCATGGTGGGAGGGCTGGAAGCCGGCCTCAACACGCTGATCCGCGAAATCCTCAAAAGGATCAGATAGGCGGTCGGCATTCGGATGAATGCCGACGCAATTGCCGAGCGGCTTCTACAGAGCCCGCCTGCCGCTGAACTGGTGATAGGCCCACAGGACAACCACGGCACCGACCACGGCTACGATCAGGCTATAGATGTTGAGCCCGGTAACGCCCGACGCGCCAAAGGCGCTGAAGATGAGCCCGCCGACGATGGCACCGACAATCCCGAGCACGATGTCGAGCACAAGGCCTTGCCCGCTTTTATTGACGATCTTGCTGCCTATGAAGCCGGCGATGACGCCGAGAATAATCCAGCTTAATATTGACATTTTTCCTCTCCGTTCCCCGCACCCGATTACTTCCACATTATTAAGCAAAGCTCAAGCCAACTTGAAAATCATGATTACGGAAAGCTCAAACCGGCTTGAAATTCGCCATGGATGCGTCATTGTTGGAGACGGACGGGCAATTTGACATGGAGATCCACAATGGGACTGTTTGACAATGCCGTTCCCGGCGGCAACGTCGCCAAGCCGCTGATGATCGCGCTCGGCGCACTTTTGGTGGGAAAAATGCTGAGCGGTGGAAGTTCCGCCCAGCCGGAGGCGGCGCAGAGCCCTGCCCCCGTCCCGCCTGATACAACCGCAT
Organism: Mesorhizobium sp. M0800; assembly: GCF_040320095.1. NCBI lineage: Bacteria > Pseudomonadati > Pseudomonadota > Alphaproteobacteria > Hyphomicrobiales > Phyllobacteriaceae > Mesorhizobium > Mesorhizobium sp. M0800. The sequence continues at coordinate 80,270 of NZ_JAMYOZ010000017.1, read as the reverse complement.
CCGCCGACGGCGGACTGCTCGGCGGTCTGGGCGGACTGCTCGACAAACTGAAGGACGCCGGCCACGGCAACGTTGCCAATTCGTGGGTCGGCACCGGTCAGAACCAGCCGATCAACCCCAGCGATCTGGGCAGTGCTCTCGGGCCACAAATCATCCAGGAGATCGCGCAAAGGACGGGCCTGAACCAGCAGGATCTGCTCAAGCAATTGTCCGCGGCCTTGCCAGGGCTTGTCGACCAGTTGACGCCGAACGGGCAGGTGCCGCAGCAGAACCAGCTCGCGTCCATATTCAGCAAATTCGCGAGCTGACGCCTGTCGCCCAACGCCGCCTGCGGTTCGGGACAACGATAACAACGATAACACAGATTAAGATGCGCGTCCGTCTGGACGCGCAACGAATACTTTGAACTATCGGCAAAGCGCTTCGCTTGGGGCTGCCTACTTCGGCATCGTGCGCGAGGTGCGCCGCGGCTTGGGGGAAATCTGGAGCGGGTAGCGGGAATCGAACCCGCATATTCAGCTTGGAAGGCTGCTGCTCTACCACTGAGCTATACCCGCGCCTTTCAGTCAAGCATCGGATCCGCTCCGACGCTCGCTCTGCGTTTCAGGGCTTCCGGGCCGGCAGTGGTGGAGAGGGTTGGATTTGAACCAACGTAGGCATAGCCAACGGATTTACAGTCCGTCCCCTTTAACCACTCGGGCACCTCTCCAGTCTGCCGCCGGAGCCATGCAACGAGGCATCGACGCGTCGCGGCTGCCTGAGCAGCCCTTCCGCGAAGCGCCTTATGGCGGCAGCGCCCAAAACTGTCAACCGCAACAGTCCGGCAAAAAGCGCTGAATCTCACGCCTCGCCCGACAAGCAGCTTATGCAGCTGTATCCATGGCCGGACGACACGGCTATAGAAGCCGGCCATGAGCAACGACAACAAATCGAAGACCCCTAAAGACACCCACTACGCCAAGCTGCGCCGCGCGCATCGCGACGAGAAGAGCGGTGGCGCGCCTGCATTCAGGCCACGCCAGCCGGTGCCGCCCGGCGAGAACCCGGCGGATGGGCTGGTGCGGCTCTACGGGCTGCACACGGTGCGGGCCGCACTCGACAATCCGCGCCGAAAAATCAAGAAGATGCTGGTGACGCGCAACGCTGCCGAGCGGCTGGCAATCGCCGATCTTGGCGCTTTGCCCTTCAAGGCGGAGTTGGTCGAACCCAGGGACATCGACAAGGTCACCGGCTCGGATGCCGTGCACCAGGGCGTGGTGATCGAGGCCGAGCCGCTGAAACCGAAACGCCTCGATGCGCTCGGCGACACCAGGCTGGTGCTGGTGCTCGACCAGATCACCGATCCGCACAATGTCGGCGCGATCCTGCGCTCGGCGGTCGCCTTCGGCGCCGGCGCACTGATCACCACGGCGCGCCACAGCCCGCAGGAATCCGGCGTGCTGGCAAAGTCGGCTTCCGGCGCGCTCGAACACATCGATCAGATCGAGGTGAAGAACCTCGCCGATGCGCTGGAGCAGCTGCACGAGGCCGGATTCCAGACGATAGGGCTGGATTCGGACGGGCCGGCGGAACTTGAAACCAGCTTTGCCGGCGACAAGATCGCATTGGTGCTGGGCGCCGAGGGCAAAGGCCTGCGCCAGAAAACGCGCGAAACGGTGACGACGCTCGCCCGCCTCGACATGCCGGGCGCCATCCGCTCGCTCAACGTGTCGAATGCCGCGGCGGTGGCGCTTTATGCGGCGAGGCGGTGGTTCGCGCGCGGCAAATAGGGCGCAATGCATGTCATTGGATTTTGCCGTTCTCAATCCAGATGGACATATCGATCGATGCGTATCGGTAGGTCCCTCTGCGCATCATGAAATCGTGTCAATCGCAAACCAAAACGCGTTTGAATTCATACTGAAATTCGAAGATTTCTATGAGGACGTCACTCTTCCGATCGAATCCCTACCTTCCTTGACCAAGCAAGTTGAGGCACTTGTGCGAACTGAAGGAATGTCGGAGGAATCCAAAGATTTTCTGAAACGTTTTGCCGATCTCATACGCTATGCGGTCGAAAGAAGTCGGCCCATCGAAGGTATTGCAGACTAATTCACCTCACTCTCACCCAACCTCGTGGCCAGCCATCCGCTCCAGTGCCCTGACCAGTGCCGAATGGTCTTCCTTTGCTCCACCGTTCGCCACGCAAGAGTTGAACAATTGCTGCGTCATCGAGGTGTTGGGTAGTGCTACGCCCAGCGCCTTTGCCCCTTCCAGCGCCAGGTTAAGATCCTTCTGGTGGAGTTCGATGCGGAAGCCGGGCGCGAAAGTGCGCTTGATCATGCGCTCGCCATGCACTTCCAGGATGCGCGAGTTTGCGAGCCCGCCCATCAGCGCCTGCCTGACCTTGGCCGGGTCGGCGCCGGCTTTCGATGCAAAAACAAGCGCTTCGGCGACGGCCTCAATGGTCAGCGCGACGACGATCTGGTTGGCGACCTTGGTGGTCTGTCCGACGCCGTTGGGTCCGACCAGAGTGATATTCTTGCCTATCTTCTCCAAGATAGGCCTGGCGCGTTCGAAGGCTTTTTCCTCACCGCCGACCATGATGGTCAGCGATGCCGCCTTGGCGCCGACCTCGCCGCCCGACACCGGCGCATCGAGATAGTCGCAGCCGAGATCGTTGATCTTTTTTGCAAAGGCCTTGGTCTCGATCGGCGAGATCGAGCTCATGTCGATGACCAGCTTGCCTTTAGTGAGGCCTGACGCGACGCCGTTCTCACCGAACAGCACGTCGGCGACCTGCGGCGTATCCGGAACCATGGTGATGATGATGTCGGCGGCTTTGGCCACGGCATCATGGCCGGTGACGGTCTTCAAGCCTTTGGCGACGAGATCGGCCGGCGGTTTCGAACGGTGGGTGCTGGCGACGACGGTGTAGCCGGCGTCGAGCAGATGCCCCGCCATCGGCGCACCCATGATGCCGAGGCCGATGAAGCCGATTGTGTCCATGTTTTTCTCCGTTTCTTGTTAAGGGGGCGTTCCTGCGCGCCCCCCCTCTGGCCTGCCGGCCATCTCCCCCACGAGTGGGGAGATCGGCAGTTGCCGCGCCGGCCCTTAAACGTTCCCGACCTCGAAAATTGGCGAAAGCGGCGGTGACATTCAATCTCCCTCCTTGTGGGGGAGATGCCAAGTTTTGGCAAAGAGGGCAGGCCAGAGGGGGGCGCGAAGGAACGTGACGTGCGACACGTAGCGTCTATGCCGCCGCACTCCCCTGCCCGGCCAGGTCCCTGAACCACCCGAGCCCGGCTTCTGTTCCAGCCTTCGGCTTGTACTCCGCGCCGACCCAGCCGGAATAGCCGATGCGGTCGATGTGGTTGCACAGGAAGGGAAAATTGATCTCGCCCGTCCCCGGCTCATGACGGCCGGGATTGTCCGCAAGCTGGATATGCGCGATGCGGCTGAGGTTTGCCTCAATGGTACGGGCGAGATCCCCCTCCATGATCTGCATGTGGTAGATGTCGTATTGCAGGAACAGGTTCTTCGAGCCGACGCGGTCGATCAGGGCCAGAGCCTGGTCCGAGTAATTCAGGAAGAAGCCCGGAATGTCGCGGGTGTTGATCGGCTCGATCAGCAGCCTGATGCCGGCCTGCTCCAGCTTTTCGGCCGCGAAAGCCAGATTTTCGGCGAAGACGTCTTCCAGCACGGAGCGATCGACGCCTTGCGGCGCGATGCCGGCGAGGCAGTTGACCTGCTCGCAGGCGAGCGCATGGGCATAGGTGACGACCTTGGCAATGCCTTGCCGGAACTCCGGGATGCGGTCCGGCAGGATCGCGATGCCGCGCTCGCCCTTGGCCCAGTCGCCGGCAGGCAGGTTGAACAGGACCTGCGTCAGCCCGTTCTTCTTCAACCTGGCCGCGACGACATCCGGCGCATGGTCATAGGGGCCGATATACTCGACGCCCTTGAAGCCGGCGCGGGCGGCGGCATCGAAGCGGTCGAGGAAGTCATGCTCGCCAAAGAGCATCGAAAGATTGGCTGAAAACCGTGGCATGGCAGTAGTTCCTCATATGCAGCTTAATCGAGCATGACGATCGCCGTGGGGGCATCTTCGTGATGTTCGGCTAGCTCCTCGAATTCGGTGATCTTGTCGATTTCGGTACCCATCGAAACGTTGGTGACGCGCTCGAGGATGAATTCGAGCACCACCGGAACCTGGTGCTCGTTCATCAGGCGCTGCGCCTCCTTGAACGCGCCGGCGAATTCCTCCGGTCGGCGCACCCGGACCGCCTTGCAGCCCATCGCCTCGGCAACGGCGACGTGGTCGACGCCGTAGCCCGCCTCAGGCTCGTCTTTCCGGTTGACGTTCTCGAAGGCCAGGCTGACTTCGAAATCCATCGAAAAGCCGCGCTGCGCCTGGCGGATCAGCCCGAGATAGGCGTTGTTCACGACGACATGGATGTAGGGCAATTTGTGCTGTGCGCCGGCCGCCAGTTCCTCGATCATGAACTGGAAATCATAATCGCCGGACAATGCCACAATTGTGCGGTCCGGATCGGCGGCGCGAACACCGAGGGCTGCCGGCAATGTCCAGCCGAGCGGGCCGGCCTGGCCGCAATTGATCCAGTTGCGCGGCTTGTAGACGTGCAGGAATTGCGCCCCGGCGATCTGGGACAGGCCGATCGTGGTGACATAGGTGGTGTCGCGGCCGAACGCCTTGTTCATCTCCTCGTAGACGCGCTGCGGCTTCAGCGGCACCTGGTCGAAATGCGTCTTGCGCTTCATTGTCTTCTTGCGCTGCCGGCATTCGCCGGCCCAGCCCGACCAGTCGCGCAATTTTCCGGCCGTCCTCCACTCGGTGGCGACGTCGAGCAGCATCTTAAGCGCCGCACCGGCATCTGAGACGACGCCAAGGTCCGGTCCGAAGACCCGGCCGATCTGCGTCGGCTCGATATCGACGTGGATGAATTTCTTGCCCTTGGTGTAGACGTCGACCGAACCGGTGTGGCGGTTGGCCCAGCGGTTGCCGATGCCGAAAACGAAATCGGCTTCGAGCATCGTGGCATTGCCATAGCGGTGCGAGGTCTGCAGCCCGCACATGCCGGCCATCAGGCGGTGGTCGTCGGGGATCGCGCCCCAGCCCATCAGCGTCGGAATGACAGGCACGCCGGTGACCTCGGCGAACTCGATCAGCAGATCGGACGCATCGGCGTTGATGATGCCGCCGCCGGCGACGATGACAGGCTTTTCCGCCGCGTTCAGCATCGTCAACGCCTTCTCGGCCTGGGCGCGCGACATTGCCGGCTTGAACGGCACCAGCGGCTCGTAGGCATCGATGTCGAACTCGATCTCGGTCAGTTGCACATCGACAGGCAAATCGATCAGCACCGGCCCCGGCCGCGACGAGCGCATCAGATGGAACGCTTTCTGCAGCGCCATCGGCACCAGATAGGGTTCCATGACGGTGAGCGCCCATTTGGCGACGGGTGCGGCGATCGCCGCAATGTCGACGGCCTGAAAATCCTCCTTGTTGAGACGCGCGCGCGGCGCCTGCCCGGTGATGCAGAGGATGGGAATTGAATCGGCAGCGGCCGAATAGAGGCCGGTGATCATGTCGGTGCCGGCAGGACCCGAAGTGCCGATGCACAGACCGATATTGCCCGATCTGGCGCGGGTAAACCCTTCGGCCATATGCGAAGCCGCCTCGACGTGCCGCGCAAGGATGTGGCGGATACTGCCCCTCGCCTTCAGCGCCGAATAGAGCGGGTTGATCGCAGCACCCGGCACGCCGAAGGCACAGGAGATGCCTTCCTTTTCGAGAACGAGAACCGCTGCGTCGACTGCGCGCATCCTGGCCATGTCAGCCTCCACGGAATTGTTGATAGCCGATGATGCCAGCGCACCAATGATTTTTCAATTTTTTCAGAATATTTTTCCATTTCTAGAAAACAGCTCTTGTTGATTGAATTGATTGGCCTTTTTGTTTTCCATGAATTCGCTTCGTAAATCACTGGAAAACTTTTTCATTGCCTGTTTGGGCGAACAGGGCGAAGAATGGCCCGATGGAAACCACCGAAAAACGCCAGCGCGGCCGGCCGCGCGCCTTCAACGGGCCGTCCGAGGCCGCCTCGGTGCAGTCGCTGGACCGGGCGCTGCGCATCCTGGCAATCGTCGCCGATGGCAGCGGCCTATCGCTGAGCGAGATCGCTGCCAGTTCCGGTCTGCCGGCATCCACCGCCTACCGCATGCTGACGACGCTGGAGAACCATGGCATGGTCGAGTTCGACGGCACCGACCAGCTGTGGTCGATCGGCGTCGAGACCTATCGCATGGGCGCGGCGTTCCTGCGCCGCCGCAAGCTGGTCGACCGCGCCCGTATCGTCATGCAGGAATTGATGGAGAAGACCGGCGAGACCGCCAATCTCGGCGTCGCCGAGGACGATTGCGTCGTCTTCGTCAGCCAGGTCGAGACGCATCAGGCGATCCGCGCCTTCTTCCGGCCGGGCACGCGCAGCTCCTTCCATGCCTCGGGCATCGGCAAGGCGGTGCTGGCGCATCTCGAGCCGGAACGCGTCGCCACCATCCTGCGCCGGGCCGGGCTGGAGCGCTTCACCGAAAACACGCTGTCCGACATCTCGGCGCTCGCCCGCGACCTGGTGACGATCAAGCTGCGCGGCTGGTCGGTAGACGACGAGGAGCGGCATCCGGGCATGCGCTGCGTTGCCGCCGCCATCTTCAATGAGTTCGGCGAGCCGATCGGCGGCGTTTCGGTTTCCGGGCCGACGGTGCGGGTCACGCCGGAACGGCTGGCCGAGATCGGCCCGCTGGTGCACGATGCGGCGGCGGAGGTGACGAGGATGATCGGCGGCTTGCCGACCCCTCCCGGCCTTGGCAGCGAACCGAGCGCATGGCAGCGCTGACCAGCGCGGAATGGTGCGACATCTGCCAGGATGGCCAGAGCTAGGCCCCGGGCACCGCGCTCTTGGTCGATAGGTCGTAGAAATCAAGCAGCATCGCCAGCCCAACTCCGCAGGCGGTGAAGATGAGGCCGGCAATGAAGATACGATTGGCGCGTTCATAAACGCGCCGTTGTAGAGACGTTATGTCGAGCAGCAACCGCAGCGCTCGTATCTGCAGGGCAATGCCGATCAAAATCGGCACGACGGCGGCCAGGTGATAGATTTCCCATGGTATCGGGTTGGCGGCCCAATGCGTGATGAAGCCCAGCGAGAACGCCAGCAGGATGCCGACGGTGGTGATTGTGCCGTTGCGGAAAATTGTCTCGATCGGCTCTTCGTTCGGATCGTGCTCGCCCAAGCGCCCTCTCCCTGTTTCGGTATCGGTGCAGACTAGGCTGTTGGGAAATCGCTGTACATCGGCAAGAGTGTCGGCGAATGCTGAAGCGGCATCCGATCTCGCCTTAAGTGGGCGATGTTCGACAGGACAGAAAGGCTGACGGAGCGCGGCTTTATTCCAGCTTGGGTTCCTCGCCCCACTGAAGTGGGGAGAGGTGGCGCGGCGAAGCCGCGACGGAGAGGGGACCGCGCCCTACGAAGGCCCCCTCTCCGGCCGCGGAGCCTGTCCTCGGGCTTGCCGAAGGCAAGACCCGTGGGCGGCCACCTCTCCCCCGCTTCGCGGCGGGCGAGGAACCCAGGTCCTAAGAGGTCGGAGGAACAACCCCTCTGCCCTGCCACTCAGACGCGCAGAAAAAGGGGCAGTGGGGTGCCCCTTCTTCCGGTTGCCTGAAACGGTCACCTCCTCCCAAGCTGGCATAGTGGCCCTCAAAGCCAGCAGCGATGGCGATAGCCGTCGTAGCCGACATAGGTGTCCGAGTACGGGTCGTAGCTCTGGTAGCGATTGAGGCAGCGCCGGACGTGCCAGGAGCCGCCGTCTTCCTCGATATAGACGGTGCGCGGCTGGGCGAGCGCGCTGCCGAGCAGGAAGCCGCCGACACCTGCGGCAATGCCGATGCGGAGGTGCTTGTGCTTGTGATGGGCGGCCGACGGCTGAACGGTGCCGACCAGCATGGCGGCGGCGACGGTGGTGGCGACGAGGCCGGAAACGATGGTGCGCTTGAACATGACGATCTCCTTGTTGTGGGAGGCGATCCAACCGCCTCTTGACCGTCAGTCGTCGCGACAAGGAAAAAGGTTCGAAGGTCTTTTTGGATTTTTTCTCGGCGGGAGAAATCGCGCGGTCTGATGCGCGACCACGAACGGTCGCGCCGTCGACAGTTCACCGGAACAACCGGCAGGCCTCAGCCCATGCCGGTGATATGGCGAAGCCAGAAGGCGAGCGCGATGAAGCCGATGATGGTGGTGACGCCGGTCCAGTCGATATTGGCGTGCTTCAGGTCCTTGATGAGCTTCACCAGGAGAACCCAGGCCACGACGACGAGCGGGAGAATGATGACAAACCTGATCATGCGACTGCCTCGCTGATGCAATTGCACCTTCGATCAATATAGGAAGCGAATTGGCCGTTTTCAGGACGCCTTGGCGGCAGAACCGCCGCGTTCGCGGCAGCGGAAAACGGAGTTTTGTCTTTACTGGCGCAGCAGATATGGTAACCGGAGCGCCGTGCCCTTGTAGCTCAGCTGGTAGAGCAGCGGTTTTGTAAACCGAAGGTCGGCGGTTCGATTCCGTCCGGGGGCACCAGTACGGGCTTCTTGAGACCTCCGGGGCGCTTGATATCTGCTCATCCCCGATATCCACAGGCCGGGGCCGTCAGGATCGGTAGCACATCAGCTTCAACGCATATATTCCCTAGCGGAAACCATAGTTCCCTAGCGGAAAACCTAGGAGTCTTCGTTGGAGCAGAAACGCACGACCGCCCCCTTCATCAACGGCATATTTGGCGGATTTATCGTCTTCGCCTTCGCGTTCGGTTTCCGTTTCCTGCTAAGTCCCGATCCCGATCCAACATCAAGAGCAACGACAAGCCTTTCAGTACTGGCCTTCGCCATTTGTTTCGGCGCAGCCTTCCTCCGCGAGCACCGGCGCCAGATTGCCGCCGCCAGAGAATATATAAGCCGCCCAAGATCGTATTAGGGGCGTACGTGTCGGGACCGTCCTCGTCGGGTCACCAGAAACTTCCGTGAAATTGCTGGCAAAATCTGTCGCCAGACAACGAGTTAGCATCTCATATCTAGAGACGCTGAGCCCGGGCGTGACTTCGCCGTTGCAGAGCCGTCATTTCGGCCCTCTCTCCCGGCCTCGGCCATCTCGTACCATTCGATTAAATTGCTCCTGTGTATATTAGCACTCGCTCAATTAAGCGCGCCGACAATGTCGGTGCGGCGGGCCAAAAACCAAAGGGTGTTGTCATGCGAAGTGATTTCGCCGCGGCGCGCGAGCTTTTGGAGTGCGCACAAAACCGCCTCTGCGGCGCGGATGAAACGAGCCGACGCGTCAACGAGGCCCTCGACGCGCTGATTGAAGAAATAGCCATCGCGGAATTCCGCAAGGCGCCACTGACGGTCGTGCCGTTTCCGCGTGCGCGGCCGCCTAAGCATGTTCGGTAGAGCGCTGATCGCCCGCGTTGACGAAGAGCCGGCAACTGGTGTTTCCGCAATCGCCCGTTGGAGCGTCGTTGAACGACCAAGCCTTTGACGATAGAGTTGCCGGGCAGTGGTGCTCTGAAACTCCGGAGCCGATCCATGTCACGCTGTGGAGATGTCTACGAGAACAAGGTGACCGGCGAATATGCGGTCATCCTGCGCGGCACCGAAGACCGCGGCCAGGGACCTGGCATCGCTCATCTGACCGCCCGGCCGGGAGCCGCAGTGGTGGGCGAGCACTTCCACCCGAATCTGACGGAACGGTTTACCGTCCTCCGTGGCCGTCTCGACGCTTGCATCGCCGGGAAGACTTTGGCCCTGGGGTCTGGCCAATCCGCCACGGTCGAAGCAGGCGTCGCACATGATTGGTGGAACAGCAGCAAAACCGAAGAAGCGCATGTCCTGGTCGAAGTCGACCGGGCGCCAGGTGCGGACAATGTCGACCCGAACCGTTTCGAGCTGCTGATCGGCATGCTCTTCGGCCTGGCCAATGCCGACAAGGTGGACAGCAAAGGTAGACCTTCGCCGCTTCAGGCAGCAGTCATCGCCAGGGAATTTGCCGACGTGATCGTCTTCACGCACCCGCCACCTGCGATTCAGCGAGTGGCGCTGGCGATCCTGGCGCCACTCGGCCATCTGCTCGGCTATCGCGCGATCGACCCGGACTACTGCAAGCCGCACGGGCATGTCACGCCGGCTCCTGAAATCCTCGCTCGAGCAGGCCTAACGGCTGGCTGATCCGGGTCCATACTAGGCGCCCGGCATTTTTATCGGCAGGATGCTGCCATGTCGCGAACTCTGATCGTGGTTGGTCTCAGCATAGTTGCCATAGGCCTGCTGTGGCCTTGGTTGGCTCGGACCGGCCTTGGCAGGCTGCCCGGCGATATCGTGATCGAGCGTGAGAACTTCAGGCTTTATGTCCCTATCACCACGGGGATACTGGTCAGCATCGTGCTCTCGGCCATTCTATGGCTGATCAACCGTTAGGCGATGCTCCGGCTGCGGCGATTTGTGTTGCAGGCCCTACTCGCCCTTGATCTTCTTACACTCCGATCGCCGCCACCAATATCCGGTTCTGCCTGCGTATCGCCGTGCGCAGTTCGGCAATCCTCGCCTCCTCGCGCTTCACGAATTCGATGAACATCATGTTCATGTTGTTGAAGATGAGTTCGCCGAGCGCCGGACCATCGATGTCGCGGCGCACTAGGCCGAGCGCCTGCAGGCGGACGATCAGCGCGCGGATTTGCTCGGTCAATGCCCGGTCGAGCGCGGTATAGGCCTGGCCGAACGGGCTGTCGGGCAGTTGCGTCGAGATCGCCATGGCCTGCCGCCACATCTCCTTGCTGAGGTAATGCAACGAGTGCTCGATATAGATGCCGAGCAGCGTATCGAGAGCGTCACCGACATTGGCCGGCGGGTTGGCGACGACGCCGCGCCCGGCATTGAGCACCTCGTTGACCTCCATCGAGACGATGGCGCCAAGGATGTCGCCCTTGTTCTGGTAGTAATTGTAAATCGTGCCGACCGAGACCTCGGCCTGCGCGGCGATGGTCTCGATCTTGGCGCCTTCATAACCGGCATCGCGGAATAGGTCCGCCGCCGCGTCGATAATGCGGCGGTGCCGATCCGCTTTCTGCCTTGCCCGCAATCCGCTCATAGCGGCTGTTTGCCACAAAAACAGAATTGACTCAATTTTAGAATTGGTTCAATTTTTTCCTACAAGCCAAAAAGGCAAGGGAGAACACTCGATGTCCGTCAATCCAAAGACCACCAATCCAACCGTCAGGAATCCGCTTTCCGTTCTGAAGAGCCATCTCCAAGGCGCCTGTGCCGCGGCAGCACTGCTGCTGGCGGCGGGCAGCCTCGCTCAGGCGCAGGATCTCAACGCGCTGATCTGGTGCGATCACGCCGATCCGGCGCTGTTGCAGCCGTTCGAGGAGGCGAACGGCGTCAAGGTCAATGTCAAGGAGTTCGAAGGCACCGGCGCCGGCCTGGCCATCGTCGAACAGTCGCAGCCGGGCGACTGGGACGTGATGGTGATCGACAGCATCGACATACCGCGCGGCGTCGAAAAAGGCCTGTTCGAGCCGCTGCCGGAAGACAAGCTGCCGCTGGCCGACCTGTTTCCGCAGGTGAAAATGGACAGCTCCACCGTCGTCGACGGCAAGCGTTACGGCATCACCGAAAAGTTCGGCTACAACACGATCGGCTACAACAAGACCAAAGTCGACCCGGCCGACATGCAGTCGCTTGCCGCGCTGACCGGCGACAAATACAAGGGCAAGATCGCCATCTACGATTATTACCTGCCTGTCATCGGCATGGCCGCACTGGCGATCGGCAAGAAGACTGCCGAGCTGACCGAAGCCGACCTTCCCGCCATCAAGGAAGAGCTGCTCAAAATGAAGGCCAACGCCAAGCTGGTCGGCGAGGTGACCGCCAGCCAGACGGCGCTGGCGACCGGCGAGGTCGACATTCTGGTCGGCGGCGGCGAATGGGTGACGGCGGGGCTGGCCAAGGAAAACCCTGCCCTCGACTTCTCGATACCGAAAGAAGGGGCCGTGCTGTGGTCGCAGTCGCTGGCAATGTTCAAGGATTCCAAGAACAAGGAGCTGGCGCTTAAATTCATCCAGTACATTATGAGCCCCGAAGGCCAGGCGCGGCTCGCCACCTCGTCCTGCTATTGGGGCATGCCGGCCAACAGCAAGGCGGCGTTGAGCGACGAGCAGAAGAAGATCCTGCGCTTCGACGAGCAGCCGGAATTCCTCGCCCGCGCCCAGTCCTATCCTGCGCCGAACGCCGACCTCGACAAGAAGATGCAGGACGTCTGGACCGAAATGCTGCAGGCGCAATAACCGGCTGCCGGTCGTGAACTCCGTCAACAGCGGGCGTGCCCTGCCCTGGGCGCTGGTCACGCCGGCGCTCGGCTGGACGTTGCTGTTCTTCGTGCTGCCCTTCGTCGCCATGGCGGTATCCAGCCTGACGGCGCATGAAGGCGGCGGCTTCACGCTGTCCAACTACAGCCAGTTCTTTGCCAATCCGTCCTACTGGCAGGCGATGGTGAACTCGCTGCAGGTCACAGCGATCGTCACCGTGATCTCGGTGCTGCTTGCCTATCCCTTTGCCTGGATTCTGGCCGAACAGGTGCCGGAGCGCTGGCAGCGGCTGGCGCTGATGCTGGCCGTGCTGCCCTTCTGGACCTCCTATGTCGTGCGCTCCTATTCGTGGCTGCTGGTGCTGGCGCAGAACGGCGTCGTCAATCGCGCGTTGACCGGCTCCGGCCTGTTCGGCGAGCCGCTGCAGCTCGCCAATACGCGGCTGGCCACGGTCACCGGCTTCGTGCACTTCTTCGTCATGCTGTTGACGCTGACGATCTTCGCCAATCTGAAGCAGCTCAGCCCCAGCTACCGCAAGGCCGCCGCCGATCTCGGCGCCGGGCCGATGCGCACATTCCTGCATGTCGTTCTGCCGCTGACGCTGCCTGGCATCATGGTCGGCGCCTTCCTCACCTTTGTGCTGTGCATCGGCGACTACATCACGCCGCAGATCCTCGGCGGCAACAACGAGCTTTTGATGCCGCAGCTCGTCATGATGCAGATCGGCCGGCGCGGCGATTTTCCGCTCGCCTCGGCGCTGTCGATCATCCTGATGGCGGTGGTCACCATCGCCTACCTCGCCTGCGCCCGCTGGCTGAAGATCGAGCGGGCCTGACCATGCGCGCTTTCATCCGCCTCGTCTCCGGCCTTTACGCCATCGCAATCTACGGCTTCACCTTTCTGCCGGTCATCGTTCTGGTGCTGTTTTCGCTGCAGGCAACCTCGTTTCCGATCCCGCCCTTCACCGGGCCGTCGCTGCGCTGGTACGAGGCCGTGCTCGCCGACACGCGGCTGACTTCGGCTTTGGTCAATTCGCTGCTGGTGGCGGTCGTCTCCTCGGCTGCCGCCGTCACGTTGGGCTTTCTCTCCGCCTGGGGTTTTGCGCGCTTCGCCTTGCCGGGCTCGGGCCTGATGCGCGGGCTGATCACCTTGCCATTGACCGTCAGCTATCTCATCATCGGCATGGGGCTGCTGGTGCTGTTCAACTGGGCCGGCGTGCCGAAGTCGCTCATTGCCGCCGGCATCGGCCATGTCGTGATCAACCTGCCGCTCTGCTTTGCCATCGTCTACAGCCAGATGGGCGACCACCAGATCAATATCGAGCGCGCCGCGCGCGACCTCGGCGCGCCCGAATGGAAGGTGCTGCTGCTGATCACCGTGCCCGTCATGGCGCCGGCGATCTTCGCCGGTTTCTTCCTGTCGATGACCTTCTCCTGGGACGAGTTCGTCATCTCGTTCCTGTTGACGCGCTTCGACACGACGCTACCGGTCGAGATCTGGAACCTGCTGCGCTCCGGCCTCAATCCCAAGACCAACGCCGTCGGCTCGCTGGTCTTCGCCGTCTCAATCGTACTGGTGGTATTGTTCGAGCTGATGCTGTTGCGGAGGAAGCCGGCATGACCGCGCCACTGGTCGATATAAGCTCTGTCTCGCATCGCTTCGGCCAGCACACCGTGCTGAAGAACGTCTCGCTGACGATCGAGCCTGGCAGCTACACGATCCTGCTCGGGCCGTCCGGCTCCGGCAAGACGACGCTTCTGTCCATCCTCGGCGGCTTCGTCACGCCGAGCGAGGGCAAGGTGCTGATCCGCGGCGAGGACTGCACCGCCGTGCCACCGGCGAAGCGGCCGACGACGACCGTGTTCCAGGATTATGCGCTGTTCCCGCATATGAGCGTCGGCAGCAATGTCGGCTTCGGGCTGCGCATGCGGGGTGTCGATGGCGCAACCCGGGCAGCAAGGGCACGCGAGGCGCTGGCGCTGGTTGGGCTGGCCACTGCCTTCGACAAGAAGCCGCATCAGCTTTCGGGCGGTCAGCGGCAGCGCGTGGCACTGGCGCGCGCCCTGGTGGTCGAGCCGGCGGTGCTGTTGCTCGACGAGCCGCTCGGCGCGCTCGACCTGAAATTGCGCCGGCAGATGCAGGACGAATTGAAGGCGATCCAGAAACGCGTCGGCACCGCCTTCATCCACGTCACGCACGACCAGGAAGAGGCGATGGCGCTGGCCGATCATTGCGTGGTGATGAATGACGGGCGCATCGAGGACGAAGGACCGCCCGAGCGCGTCTATGCACGGCCAGCGACGCGCTTTTCCGCGACTTTCATGGGCGAAAGCACGCTGTTATCGGGAACGGTGACGGAGGCGAAGAGCGGCAAAATCACCGTCACCACGAAGCTTGGGTCGCTCTCGCTGCCCGGCACATTGCCGGCCGGCTCGACCGTTGCGCTGGCCATTCGGCCTGAGCATCTTGTTCTCGGCGCTGCCGGCGGCGCTGTGGCACTTGGCATGGTCAAGGTCAGCGACGTTGTCTTTCAGGGCAGCTTCAAGCGCGTGCTGGGGACCTCCACGACCGACCCGGCGCTGCACTTCATCGCCAAGGTCGCGGCAGCATCGGCCGTCCAGCCGGGCGACGTTGTCGCGGTATCGTGCGATGCTGGCGACATCATCCTGCTTGCGGACCAAACATGAGCTCGCTTCCAATCATCGACGCTCCTAACTGGTACGAAACTATCCGCATGGGCGATGGCGTGACGCTGATCCACGAGCCGTGGATCAAGCCGTTCTTCCGCTGCAACATCTGGCATGTGCGCGGCCGCGACCGCGATCTTCTGTTCGACACCGGGCTCGGTCATTTCAGTTTGCGTCGCCATGTGCCGATGGTGAGCGAGCGACAGCTCGTTTGCGTGGCCAGCCACACGCATTTCGACCATATCGGCTGCCATCACGAATTTCCCGACCGCTGCGTGCACCCGGCCGAGGCCGAAATCCTCGCCGATCCACGCAACGAATGGACGGTTGCCGACCGCTATGCCACTGACGAGATGTTCGACGGCATGCCGCAAGGTTGGGACACGAAGCGCTACCAGATCCTGCCCGCACCAGCCGGCCGGTTGCTCGAGCAAGGCGACATCGTCGATCTCGGCGACCGTGCCTTCGAGGTCATCCACACGCCCGGCCATTCACCCGGCGGCATTGCGCTCTACGAAAACAGGACGGGCATCCTGTTTTCCGGCGATATCATCTATGACGGCCCGCTGATCGACGACGTCTATCACTCCGATATCGACGATTATGTCGAAACGCTGCTGCGCATGCGCGATCTCGATGTCTCGGTCGTGCACGGCGGCCATTTCCCGAGCTTCGGCAAAGTCCGCTATCGCCAGCTTGTCGACGAGTATCTCGCGCAAAAGCGCCAGGCCGGCTGCCATCTGTTGCAAGCCCGATAAGCACTGGCGCTGTGGCGTCAAAGCGCCCTTTGCGGACAGGGTGTCCCCGCCGCGTCGCCGCAGCGTGAGGCCGTGGGCTCGGGTCTAAAGCTCTTTTCCTCCGACTGGCGCACCAGTTCCGCGAAAGCCAGGGCAAAACTTGCCAGCATCAGGAAGACAATAATCAAGCGTGCCAGCGGCAATAGATCGGCCTCGACTGGTTAGCCCCCACGCCGCCCGTCCGCTGCCGGCTAACATGATCGATATGGCTTTACGAGAGTTTAAGGCGAGTCTTAACCATCACATCATTTTGTCCTCCGACATGATGCGCGAGTGCGGCTTGTTTGGTCGCCATCTCCAGGCACCTCCCTCCCTTTGCAGAAATGCCCACCCATGCTAACCCGGCGCTGGCGCGGCCCAGCAACCGGTCGCCGCCAATCGGTCGCCAGACGGTCGTCGCAAATCGGTTGTCGTTGAGAGCCATGAGCAAAACCGCCAGCCGTTTCGCCTTCGTCTCATCCGGTACAGCCGACGCCAATGCAGCGCTAGAAAGCCTCTCTGCACGTTACGGCCAGGCATCCGTCGAAGAAGCCCGGATCGTCGTGGCGCTCGGCGGCGACGGCTTTCTGCTGCAGACCCTGCGTGAGACGATGAGCACGGGAAAGAAGGTCTACGGCATGAACCGTGGCACCATCGGTTTCCTGATGAACGAATACCGCGCCAGCGGCTTGACCGGGCGCATCGCGGCGGCCGTTGCCGAAACGATCCGTCCGCTGGAGATGCAGGCGGTGACGGCCGAAGGCGAGACGATTTCGGCGCTCGCGATCAACGAGGTCGCGCTTTGGCGCCAGTCGTACCAGACGGCCAAGATCCGCATCACCGTGGATGGGCAAGAGCGGCTGGAGGAATTGCACTGCGACGGCGTGATGATTGCGACGCCGGCCGGCTCGACCGCATATAATCTGTCGGCGCACGGGCCGATCCTGCCGCTCGACGCTCCGCTGCTGGCGCTGACCCCGGTCAGCCCGTTTCGTCCGCGCCGCTGGCGCGGCGCGCTGCTGTCCAACAAGGCGATCGTGCGTTTCGACATTCTGGAGCCGGAAAAGCGGCCGGTGAATGCCGCCGCCGACCACACCGAGGTCAAGGCGGTGACGACGGTCACGGTGAGGGAATCGCCGACGGCAACGGCGACGCTGCTGTTCGATCCCAACCATTCGTGGAACGAGCGCATTCTCGCCGAACAGTTCCGCTACTGAGCCGGCGCGGCGGCCGCTGCGCAAATTAAGCATCGCGATTAAGGTTACGGCTTCACAATCGCGCCAATGCCGCCCGTTTGTGTTGACAAATCGTGGGCTTGCGCCTACCTGCAATACCAATCTTGCAGGCGCGCGGCGCTTGCCGCGACTGCATATGTTGCGCCCCCGAACCAGCCAAAGACAGCCAAACTTGTCCTCAGACACCCAGATCGCTCAAGAAGCGTTGACCTTCGCAGACCTCGGCCTGTCGCCGAAGGTCCTTTCCGCAGTTACCGATGCCGGCTACACCGAGCCGACGCCGATCCAGGCTGGTGCTATCCCGCACGCCTTGCTCGGCAAGGACGTGCTGGGCATTGCCCAGACCGGCACCGGCAAGACGGCGTCCTTCGTCCTGCCGATGCTCACCCGGCTGGAAAAGGGCCGCGCCCGCGCCCGCATGCCGCGCACGCTGATCCTCGAGCCGACGCGCGAGCTCGCCGCGCAGGTCGAGGAAAACTTCGTCAAATACGGCAAGAACCACAAGCTCAACATCGCACTGCTGATCGGCGGCGTGTCCTTCGACGAGCAGGACAAGAAGCTCGAGCGCGGCGCCGATGTGCTGATCGCGACCCCCGGCCGCCTGCTCGACCACCGCGAGCGCGGCAAGCTCCTGCTCAACGGCGTCGAGATCCTCGTCATCGACGAGGCCGACCGCATGCTCGACATGGGCTTCATCCCCGACATCGAGCGTATCTGCGAGATGATCCCGTTCACCAGGCAGACGCTGTTCTTCTCGGCGACGATGCCGCCGGAAATCACCAAGCTCACCGAGAAATTCCTGCACGCACCGGTGCGCGTCGAAGTGTCGAAGGCAGCATCGGCCGCCACCAACATCACCCAGCGGCTGGTGAAATCCGGCCCGAAACCCTGGGACAAGCGCGAGACGCTGCGCAATCTGATGAAAGCCGAGGATGCCGAGCTGAAGAACGCCATCATCTTCTGCAACCGCAAGATCGAGGTATCGGAGCTGTTCCGCTCGCTGCTGAAATATGATTTCGACGCCGGCGCTCTGCACGGCGACATGGACCAGCGCGCGCGCATGCAGATGCTGGCCAATTTCCGTGACGGCAAGCTGCGCTACCTCGTTGCTTCGGATGTCGCGGCGCGCGGCCTCGACATTCCCGATGTCAGCCATGTCTTCAATTACGACGTGCCGATCCACGCGGAGGATTACGTCCACCGCATCGGCCGTACCGGCCGCGCCGGGCGCTCGGGCAAATCCTTCACCATCGCGACCAAGTCGGACACCAAATACATCGACGCCATCGAGCGGCTGATCGGCACCAAGATCGAGTGGCATGACGGCGATGTGTCGACGGTCGTTGCCAGCGAAGGCGGCGAGGATGAGGCCCCGCGCCGTGGCCGCGGTGCGCCACGCCGTGCCGGCCGCAAGGACGACGCCAAGGATAGGGGCGAGCGCAAACCGCGTGAACGCCACGCCAAGCGCAGCGAAGAAGCAGCGCCGGAAGCAGTTAGCGAGGAACAGCCGGTCGTGGCCGAAGCCACCGTCGCCGACATCGACGAGCGGCGTACCCGCAAAGAGGCGATCCGCTCGGAAAACAGCGAGCGCCAGGCTTCACCTGAACGCAAGGCTTCGCCCGATCGCAACGAACGGCGCGCGCCGGAACGCGGCGACACCAGGCCGCAGCGCGAGCGCCCTGCCCGCCAGCGCCAGGAAGACAATGACGCGACCGTCGGCTTCGGCGACGACATGCCGGCCTTCATGCGGATCGTCGCCAAGGTCTGATACGGCAGGGCTTGCGCGTCGCGCCGACGCGCGAAGCACCGAAAGCTGCATAAGACGGCCTCGCTTCGCGCTGATACTGCGTTAGTCCGGCAGGCCCGCCTTGCGAAGGCCTTCGATATATCTGCTGCGATCGTCCGGTCGATAAAACGGCGGCAGCACCTCGGCGAGATTCGAAAGCCGCAGCGAGGGATCGAACTCGCAAAGCCGGGCCATCATTTGCTGCGCTTCCGTCAGGCGCCCCGCAAGGGCATGACCCGCCGCCACTACACGCATCGCGCTCACGTAGTTCGGCTGGTGCCGCAGCGACTTTCCCGCCCAAGCGACGGCGTCATCGTAGTGGCCTGCACAAAAATGAGCGAGCCCGGTGTTGAACTGCCAAGCGAACAGGCGTGGATCCAATGGGCTTAGGCGCATGGCAAGCGCGGCGTGCTCGATGGCCTTGCCTGGCTCGCCCAAGCAAGCCCTCACCCAGCTGCTGACGCCCAAAGCAGCGGCCAAGTTCGGGTTGAGAGCGAGCGCGCGATCGATGCAAGCCGCACTATCATCAAGGTCGCCGCCTACGTAGCCGAGGACGTATCCACCGTAGGAAAGCGCAATTGCATCGTCCCTTCCGAGTTCGACCGCTCTCCTGGCCAGTCGAGTAGCTTCGGCAATCTCTTCTGCACGGTCGACCATCCAGCCGTTGCTTTTTCGGGTAGCGTAGCACCGCGCCGCCCGCGCATGGGCTATCGCGAACTCCGGGTCACGGTCGATCGCCTTCATGAAGAGGCGCAAGGCGTCGTCAATGGCCGATCTACTAGTGATCGTTCGGTCAAAGGCCGCCAGCCCGCGGAGATAGTAGTCATAAGCATCGAGGCTTTCTGTCGGTTTGCGTTTGGCACGCTCGATCTCAGCCTCCTCCATTTTCGGTGTGATTGCGCCGACGATGCTCGAGGCGACCTGGTCCTGCAGATTGAAAACTTCGGCGAGCGTTCCATCAAAACGGTCGGCCCAGAGATAGGCCCCCGTCGAGGTGTCGATGAGCTGCCCGGCGATGCGCAGGCGGTCGCCCGCCCGGCGAACACTTCCCTCGACCACATAGCGCACGCCCAGCTCACGCCCGACCTGCTTTATGTCTATGGACCGTCCCCTGTAGGTGAAGCTCGAATTCCGTGCGACCACGAACAGGTGACGAAAGTGAGCCAAGGCGGTGACAATGTCTTCCACCATGCCGTCGGCAAAATATTCCTGCTCGACATCACCGCTTAGATTCTGAAACGGCAGCACCGCAATTGATGGCTGATCGTCGCGCCTCGTCGGGACTGCCAGAACCTGCGCCAGTGATACGGCGCCAGAGCTTGGCTTCGGCCGCTGACGTTCGCGGGACTGCAGAGAAGCCGCCAGTGAGCTTGTCTGCTCTTCAGGCTCGGCGTTCAGATGTTTTTTTAAAGCTGCCCGACACAACTCGAACTGGCGCAAAGCGGCGTTTTCGTAGCCCCGATGAGCGTGGATGCGGATCAGCGCCCGATGGGCTGCCTCCGCCGTCGGATCCGAGGCGAGCAATCTCTCCGCGAGCCCTTCGCAGGCCGTCTCTTCCGCTGAGCCGGGTGCGGGCAGCGCCAGGCTCAGCCGATCGACCAATTGCAGCGCCTTGCGCTGATACTTGCTCAGATACGGTCCAAACCACTCGTCCAGTTCGTCAGGAATGGCTTGCCCGGCAAGCAACTCACCGCGGTAGAGATCGGCGGCGAAGGCGAGATCGGCGGTTCGGCCCTCCTCCAATTTCCGGTCGAAGATCGAGATGTCCGCCTCATCCGGACCGGCAATCAGCGCAACGGTTTCCTGATCCCCATCGATGTAGACGGTGGCATCCGAGCTGGCGGGGAACGTGCGCCTGATGTCGACCAGCGCTTGCCGCAGACTATTGCGGGCCTGCCCATTGCTTCGCCCCGGCCAAAAGGCTTCGGAAAGCTGCTCGCGACGATGGCCTCGGCGGCCTGCGAGAACCAGAGCAGCAAAAAGAAGCGAAGTCTTGCGTGTGGCGAACCGGACAGGCCGATGCTCCGGGGAAGTAACCTCTAGGCCACCAAGCAACCGGATGCGCACAAATCGTCTCCAGGCTTCTACCGCAGCGACAGAATAGCATCTCGGCGGATCGATTTAACACCGATTTAACGGCGGATCGCCGGACTTCTCCCAGTTGTTCACGCACAGCCGAACAGCCCGAAAACGCCTGCGTGGCACGCTCCCATCCGCAAACTGGAAATGGGAGACCAAAACAATGGCTCACACGGAACCTCGCGCCGCCCGCAGCATGTCCAAACGCTTGCTTGCGTCTAGCCTGAAAGGCGCAGCAATGATGATCGCTGCCTTCACGGGATGGCGGCGGACCGTCGCGAGACGCAGGGCACTGGCAGATCTGACGACCGAACAGCTGAAGGACATCGGTCATTCGGAGGTCCATCAACCCGCACTCGATGCCGCCACGGCTGTTCTAATCACGAACTTAATGTCGATGAGGTAAGATCGGCGTTGAGTTTGGTCTAGGCCCTAAAGGTTCTTGAGTTCCAGGCGGGACGCCAGCAGGTCCAGAAAAGCGCGGACTTTGGCGGAGGACGACCTGCCCTCCGGCCACACGGCGTGTATCGGCACCGGCACCGGCTCGAATTCGGTTAGAACCAGTTCCAGGCGGCCATCGTCCACGAGGTGTTTTATCTGCCAAAGCGGCGAGTAGCCCAGACCCAAGCCGTGAACCGCGGCCGCATAGATGGATATCATCAAATTCGACCGGAAAGTGCCAGCGACCTTCACCGGCCGGGGCTTGCCTTCGATCTGAAACATCCATTCGCCCGGGCGACCGTCGACGGTTCGCACGATGCAATCATGCTCACGCAATTCAAGCGGATGGGCCGGTCGGCCGCGTTGCTGGAAGTAGGCAGGTGCGCCGAACACGACACGCCGCAACGCCCCCAGCCGCTTCGCACGTAAATTGGAATCCGGCAAATTGCCGATTCTTACCGCCAGATCGAGACCCTCGGCATCAAGATCGACAAATTCATCGGAAAGCTTGAGGTCAACCTCAACCCGGGGATATGTCCGCATATAGTCGGCGATAACCGGCACGAGGAAGTCCGGGCCGAACAGAACTGGGGCACTCACACGCAGGATGCCCGATGGCTCCGACCGTCGATTGGCCGCCTGAAGCCTGGCTTCGTTAATTTCCTCGACGGCGGGTTTGATGCGCTGGAAAAAGGCCGCTCCGGCTTCGCTCGGCGTCGAGCGGCGTGTCGTCCTGTGCAGAAGCTCGACCCCGATTGATTCCTCCAATGTCGCCAGGGACCGACTGACCGACTGCAGCGAGCGGTTCAGCCGGCGTGCGGCAGCCGTCAGGCTGCCATGCTCGACAATGGCAATGAAGGCTTCGAAATCATCTATCCGGCTCATTTTGAGTTTCTCCCGAAAACCGGAAGAAACTATCGCAAACTCGATCAATTGTAACGCAGTTCGCTAGATCTTATCTTCCTTGCACAGGCCGAAAGGCAGACTTGAGGGAAGGAGATCGTCATGCGAATACCCGGTCCAACAGTCCTGGTCGTAGGCGCCGCAGGCCGCGTTGCCGGTTTGGTGGTGCCTGAACTCGTCCGCCGCAATGCCAGGATTCGGGCGCTTGTTCGTGACGCCGCGAGTGCCGAAAAAGCCCGGAAAGCCGGCGCATCCGAGATCGCGATCGGAGATCTGCGCAACCATCGGAGCCTTGAGCAGGCCGTGAAAGGTGTCGACGGTGTCTTTCACATCGGACCGGCCTTTGCTCCCGACGAAGCCGCCATGGGGGTTGCCATGGTTGAGGCGGCGGCGCGAGCAGGCGTTCGAAAATTCGTCTTTTCGTCGGTGATCCAGCCGACCAATACGAGGCTGGAAAACCATGCAAGCAAGGTACCCGTTGAAGCTGCCCTCTATTCGACGAACATGGAGTACACCATTCTGCACCCGGCCAATTTCATGCAAAATATCGCGGCGGCCTGGCCGTCCGTCGTCGAGCACGGCGTTTTCGCCGAGCCGTTTCCAAGGACGGCGAAGCTCGCCCGCGTCGACTATCGCGATGTGGCTGAAGTGGCGGCAATCGCACTGACCGAAGCGCGTTTGTCCTATGCGACCCTCGAGCTGTGCGCCGACGGTATGCACAGCCGCGAAGAGGTCGTCGCCATGATGAGCGAAGCGCTTGGCCGGCCGGTTTCGGCGGGCGAGCCGACATTTCAGGACTGGGCGGCGAAGGCCCGCCTTCCCTATACCGACCGGCAGTTGCAGATGCTGGCCAAAGTACACAGCCACTACGCCAAATACGGCCTCGGCGGGAACAGCCTGACGTTGCGTGCCGCGCTTGGCCGCGAGCCGCGTTCGCTGCGAAGCTTCATTCAGGAATTGGCGCTGCAGACGGCATATGCCGCCTGATCGTCCTCACAATAACGCTTACGCATATTTTTTATTAGGAGATTTCGATGCAAGCATCACCGGACCGAGCCTTCAAGTTGAGAAAGCTGCCGCCCTCCTACGGCGCGGTGGTGATGCCGTTGGTTCTTTCGATTCTGATGTCCTCGATTGTCTCGGCGGTTTCGACGGCAATCGGCGCAGGCTGGACGAACGGGTTTATAGCGGCCTGGAGCTATGCGTGGGGCGCTTCATGGCTTGTTGCGTTTCCCAGCCTGCTGATTGTGCTTCCGATCGTGCGCCGGATCGTTGCCGCAATTGTCGATCAGCCGGCCCGGTCCTGATATCGCGAACGAAGGGCGCCGGCGGCCGGTGGTCCGGCATAACCATTGGAGCGGCCCCGGACGGGGCCGCTCTCGGTTCATGTGCTTGCCTCAGGTGAGCGGCGACAGCTGGATCTCGACGCGGCGGTTCTGAGCCCGGCCGGCAGCCGTCGCATTGGAGGCGATCGGACGCGTCTTGCCGAAGCCGGTGACGGCGAAGCGGCGGGAATCGACGCCCTGCCCGGACAGATAGTTGGCGACCGCCAGGGCGCGGCGCTGCGACAGGTCGAAATTGTGCTCGTCGCCGCCGGTCGAGTCGGTGTGGCCGAACACGTCGACCGTGGTCTGGCGGAACTTTTTCAGCACAACGGCCACTGAATTCAGCACCGGATAGAAACCGGCCTTCACCGCGTCCTGGTCGACGTTGAAGGTGATGTCGGACGGCATATTGAGGATGATCTGGTCGCCGGTGCGGGTGACGCTGACGCCGGTGCCCTGAAGCTGTCGGCGCAGTTCGGCCTCGTTCTGGTCCATGGTGGCACCGATGGCACCGCCGGCAAGCGCGCCGATGCCCGCGCCGATCAGCGCATTGCGGCGGTCGTTACCGCCGGCAAGCATGCCGAGCCCGGCACCCGCCAAAGCACCGAGACCGGCGCCGGCAGCGGTGTTGGAAACCTTCTGTTCCCCGGTGTAGGGATCGGTGGTGCATGCGCTCACGAGCACAGCCGTCGCCACGACGGCGAGCACAATCTTTTTCATATGGTGGTCCCTCTCCATTCCACGGCCGCGCAACGGCGCACCGCATCAGCCCTTCCAGCGACTTGTACCATGAAATGCGGCGAAAAACGGACCAGCAAAAGCCGTTGCCGCGGCTTTCCCCGGCTCAATTCCACACGCCTGCAGCGGCTCGCGCGACCACCCCAATTCGACCGGCTACCAGAGATTCTTGCCGTCGATGACCACCACTTCGACCTTGTCGAGATCGAAATCGTCGAACAGCCGCGAGTTCACGCTGATCTTCGGATTGTCGAAATTCGGCTCGCCTGTCGACCAGTCCGGCGTCTCGGTGAAGGTGCCACAGCCGCAGGTGGCGCAAAAACCGTGTTTTATGGTTTTCGATCCCCACTGGTAGAACGAAACATTCTCCGGCGGGCTGGTGAGTCTGAATTGCGATGGGGTGTAATAGGCCCACAACGAACCGCGTTTCGAACAGAAGGAACAGGTGCATCGCGTCACTGTCTGCGGCGCTTGCGAAACCTCGAACGTCGTCGCCTTGCAGTGGCAGCTTGCCTTGATGGTCATGAATTGGTCCCTCACAATGCCGCCGCCCCGTACGGCAAAGGCAGCATAAAGAAACGCTCCTGACAACTGCCGGTCAGCAGGCTTGTGAGCCTGCGATGCACAGATCGAAGGCCCATTGATCCAAAACCGCTGCACACGCTCGGGTCAGCCCGTGGGCAAGCTTTTGGGCGTCATGCGCTAGTAGGACGATGGGGGCACGAACAGGCAGATGGTCTTTCCGTCATTGGCACCGGCAACGGAGCACCAATGATATTCGCCGTCGGGCGAATTCTTGATCCGCTTGTCGCTATAGGCCACGACTTCCCCGGTTCCTTTGATGACATAGCCCTCGGGACGTTCGCTGATCGATGTCTGAGAGACCTCGCGACAATCATAGCCCGAGCAGCAGGAGAACGGATAGCTCCAGCCTTGCGGCATTGCCGCGGTCGGCTTGGCATCATGCGCCAGAGCAGGCGCCGCAAATGGAATGGCGGCAGCAATCAAAACCACTGCCGCGACAAGTGAATTCAGGAGTCGGCGCGCCGTGCGGGCGACTGGGGCCGGTCTGGTTGTGAGAGCAGGCATGAGCGCAGTTCCTATCAACGGTTGTCAAGCATTTCGCTTGCCCGTTCCCGGAACGTGTCTTCCCAGTGGCCGGATCGTCAGGTCGCAGATACGCCGCGTCCGGCCATAAATGCTTTTTTCCTCCCCAGCGCATGAATGCTGGGCTGATTCCTTGGTTGGCGCAAGGAATTGCTGTCGCAACCGAACGCCGACCTCTGCAGCCGGAACCAACCTGCCGTCCTGATTGACGAAACCTGGTCAACCCCGGCAGCGGGATCGCCAATAACGGGATTTGGCTCGCGCTGGTTCCAGGCTTGGCACCGGCAGGCCCGAGGCATCCGCGTCAAAAGCCGAAATCGATTTTGAAAAACTCTACGAAAAACAAAGTTGTAGAACGACAGGTAGGTGCAAATTGAGAGCTCGTCACTCTCGCACGATGGCCGTAACTCTCGCGTGATGAACCCACATTCCTGCCGGATTGGTGCCGGCGGCCTCAGTCGATATCGGCCACCGTTTCACCGGCGCCACCCTCGATCCGCTGCGACAGCGACGCCTCCATGAAATCGTCGAGGTCGCCGTCGAGCACGCTCGACGGGCTGGTGCTCTCGACACCGGTGCGCAGATCTTTCACCAGCTGATAGGGCTGCAGCACGTAGGACCGTATCTGGTGGCCCCAGCCGATATCGCTCTTCGACGCTTCCGTGGCGTTCGCCACCGCTTCGCGCTTCTTCAGCTCTTCCTCGTAAAGCCGCGAGCGCAACATTTCCCACGCCTTGGCCTTGTTCTTGTGCTGGGAGCGCTCGGCCTGGCAGGCGACCGCGATGCCGGTGGCGAGATGGGTGATGCGCACGGCCGAATCGGTGGTGTTGACGTGCTGGCCGCCCGATCCCGAGGAACGATACGTGTCGATACGGACGTCGGATTCGGAAACGTCGATGTCGATCGTATCGTCGATGACGGGATAGACCCAGACGCTGGCGAAGGAGGTGTGGCGGCGCGCATTGCTGTCATACGGCGAAATCCGCACGAGACGATGCACGCCGGATTCCGTCTTCAGCCAGCCATAGGCGTTGTGGCCCTTGATCAGCAGCGTGGCGGACTTGATGCCGGCCTCTTCGCCGTCATGCACCTCCAGCACCTCGACCTTGAAGCGGCGACGCTCTGCCCAGCGCGTATACATGCGCAGAAGCATCGAGGCCCAGTCCTGGCTTTCGGTGCCGCCGGCGCCAGCATGGACTTCCAGATAGCTATCGTTGGCGTCCGCCTCGCCCGACAGCAGCGTTTCGATCTGGCGCGCCTTGGCCTCGCCGCGCATCGAGCGGATCGCCGCCTCGGCCTCCGCAACGACGCCCTCGTCGCCCTCTTCCTCGCCAAGCTCGATCAGGCCGATATTGTCTTCCAGGGCCTGGGTGAGGCCTTTGACCGCGGCAATACCTTCCTCGAGGCCCTGACGCTCGCGCATCAGCTTTTGCGCTTCCAACGGCTCGTTCCAGAGGCTCGAATCCTCGGCACGCACATTCAGGTACTCAAGCCGCTTTATGGCTTGGTCCCAGTCAAAGATGCCTCCTCAGCAGGGTGATCGCCTGCCTGATCTCGTCGACAATGTTTTGCGTTTCCGCGCGCATGGCTGGCTGTTCTGTCCTGTTGCTGGATGGCGGTTTGGTGGCGCGATACATAGGGACGGCACGGTCTCCTGTAAAGCGCCGGCCCCTGTAATGTACCGGCCCCTGTAAAGCGGAATGGACCGGCTCGACCATCATCGTCAAGCCGGCTCGACCCGATGTAGCGACTGTCAGTAGAGCCCGCCGCCGCCCGACTGGATGGCCTGGTTGGCCTGCGGCGACAGCGCCCCGCCGGTGGCGTTGGAGCCGTCCGCACCCATGCCGATCACCCAGTAGCTGTCGGCGGGACCGGTACCCGGTTTGAAGGCTTCGATGATGGTTCCGGCGTCGCCCGCGTTGGCCCGCATGCCGGTCTTGCGATTGATCGCAATCAGCTTCATGCCTTCCGGAACCTTGAAGTCGACATTGGGCGTGCCATCCAGCGCCACGCGCATGAAATCCTTGAAGATCGGCGCGGCAAGGCCGCCGCCGGTCGCGCCCTTGCCAAGACCTTTCGGCTGATCGTAGCCCATATAGAGGCCGACAACGAGGTTCGGCGTATAGCCGATGAACCAGGCATCCTTTTCGTCGTTGGTCGTTCCGGTCTTGCCGGCGATGTGACGGCCAAGCTCGTTGATGGTGGCGCCGGTACCGCGTTGCACGACGCCCTCCATCATCGATGTGATCTGGTAGGCGGTCATCGGATCGAGCACCTGCTCGGAGTTGTCGACCAGTTCCGGCTCTGGCTGGTCCTGCCACTCGGCGGCATTGCAGTTTGAGCAGCCGCGTTCGTCCTGCCTAAAGACGGTCTTGCCGTAGCGATCCTGGATGCGGTCGATCAGCGACGGCTTGATCGACTTGCCGCCATTGGCCATGATCGAATAGGCCGACACCATGCGCATCACCGTCGTCTCGCCGGATCCCAGCGCCATCGGCAAATACGGCGCCAGGTGGTCGTAGACGCCGAAACGCTCGGCATATTCCACGACCAGCTTCATGCCCATGTCGTTGGCAAGCCGCACCGTCATCAGGTTGCGTGATTTTTCGATGCCGGAACGCAAGGTCGCTGGGCCGGCCACCGTTCCGTCGTAGTTCTTGGGCGTCCAGGTCGTGTTGCCGCTCTGGATGGTGATCGGCCCGTCCATGATCACCGACGCGGGCGTATAGCCATTGTCGAGGGCGGCGGAATAGACGATCGGCTTGAACGACGATCCCGGCTGGCGCATGGCCTGCGTCGCCCGGTTGAACTCCGACTGCGCGTAGGAGAAACCGCCGACCATGGCCAGGACGCGTCCGGTATGCGGGTCCATGGCGATCAGGCCGCCTTCCACTTCGGGAACCTGGCGCAAGCTGTAGCTGTTGTCCGAGCCGTCGTTCTTCTGCACGAAAATCACGTCGCCCGGCTTCAGCACGTCGGCGGGCGACTTCGCCTTGACGGTCCTGCCGTCGACCACGTGGCGCATGGCGAAGCTCATGTCTTCCTTGCTGACGGTGCCTTCGACGCGGTCCTTGACGATTTCGCCGGAGATCTGGCGCGTCGGCTGCAGGCCGATGGACAGGCCGGTGGCCGAGCTGTCGAGCACGACGGCGAGCGACCATTCCGGCACGTCCTCCAACCGCTTGACGTTGCCCAGCGGCACACCCCAGTCGCCGGAAACGTCGATGCTCGTGACCGGCCCGCGGTAGCCGCGCAGCGTGTCGAACTTCATAAGTCCGTTCTGCATGGCCTTGCGGGCAATCAGCTGCATCTTCGGATCGAGCGTGGTACGGACGGAAAGGCCGCCCTCGTAGAGCGCATTCTCGCCATAGCGCGCGATGATCTGGCGACGCACTTCCTCGGTGAAATACTCCCCGGCGAAGAGATAGTTGCCGGTGCGGCGCGGCGTGACGCCGAGCGGCTCGGCCTTGGCCTTCTCGCCTTCCTCATGCGTGACGTAACCGTTCTCGACCATCTGGTCGATCACCCAGTTGCGGCGCTCCAAGGCGCGATCGGCATGCTTGAAGGGATGGTAGTTGTTCGGCCCCTTCGGCAGAGAGGCGAGATAGGCGGCTTCGGCCACGGTGAGCTCGTTCACCGATTTGTCGAAATAGGTTAGCGCAGCACCGGCGACGCCATAGGCGCCGAAGCCGAAGAAAATCTCGTTGAGATAGAGCTCGAGAATGCGATCCTTCGAGTATGCCTGCTCGATGCGGAAGGCGAGGATCATCTCCTTGATCTTGCGCTCGTAGGTCTGGTCTGAAGACAACAGGAAGTTCTTCGCCACCTGCTGGGTGATGGTCGAGGCGCCGACCTGGCGCTTTCCCGAGCCAACATTCTGCAGGTTGACGACAATGGCCCGGCCAAGGCCGGTCACGTCGATGCCGGGGTGATTGTAAAAGTTCTTGTCCTCGGCCGACAGGAAGGCCGCCTTGACACGGTCCGGGATCGCCTGAATCGGCAGATAAAGCCGCCGCTCACGCGCATATTCGGCCATCAGCGCGCCATCCGACGCGTGGATGCGGGTCGTCACCGGCGGCTCGTATTTGGCCAGCACCTCGTAATCGGGCAGGTCCTTCGACAAATGGCCGATATAGATCGCCACGCCCGCCGCGACCAAAAGGGCCAGCGTCGTGCCGATGCCGAAGAAATAGCCAATGAGACGAATCATACCCGCTCCAGTCCTTGGTTCGGGAATTTCCTAAACGAAGCCGCCCTTCACGCAAGCTTTCGGGACGATCCCAAACCGTAATCACAAAATCCATGTCGCGACCATGTGGGCAAAATACGGCAGCGCGGGATTTCGGTTTCGAATGCCGGAAATAAAAGCACAGGGTGTTGTCGCCGCGCAACGCTGCTTCAGGTTGTGGGCGCCGGCGGACATTTCAGCCTCCGGCCCCCGTTCCGCTTCTGGCCGAAGCAAACAGGGCAACGGCGTTGGTTATGCTCTGGGTCGCCTTGTTGCGCCAATCGGCGCTGAGCAATTGCGCTTCGTCCTTGGCGTTCGACAGATAGCCGAGTTCGACCAGCACGGATGGAACGTCCGGCGCTTTCAGCACCTTGAAGCCGGCAGAACGCTGCGGGTTATTGATCAGACCGACGCTGGTGGAAAGCTGTCCGACGAGAGTATGGGCGAAGCTCATCGAAAAATTATGCGTCTCGCGGCGGATCAGGTCGATCAGGATATCGGTCACTTCCTTGCTGTCGTCCTTGATCTCCATGCCGGCGAACTGGTCGGAAAGATTTTCACGGTCGGCAAGCGCCTGCGCCTGCGGGTCGGAAGCCTTGTCGGACACGGTGTAGACGGTTGCGCCGCGAATGCCCTTGAGGTTGATCGTGTCAGCATGGATCGAGATGAGCAGGTCGGCCTCATGCTGGCGGGCAATGCGCACGCGGTCGTCGAGCCGCAGGAACTCGTCCGTTTCGCGCGTCAGGAACACGTCGTATTTGCCGCTGGCGGCGAGCTTGTCGCGCAGTTCCACGGCAAAGGCGAGCGTCACGTTCTTCTCGACCGTACCGTTCAGGCCCTCGGCGCCGCCGTCGATGCCGCCATGGCCGGGATCGATGACGACGGTGAAACGATGGCCCGGATTGGAGACCGGCCCGGTACCGACCCTGCCGGCCTTGTCGGCGGAGACCGTCGAACCGGTGGTCAGCGCCTGATTGGCGAGCGCTGCGTCGAATTCCCGCTGCGAGGCCGCCGACATGTCGATGGCGATCCGGTAGCCGTTGCCGTCATCGTTCTTGAGCACGTCGAGATTGTCGACGGCGAACGGTCCCTTGCCGGTGAGAATCAGCCGCGATTTCCCCTCGCCGAGCTCGCCGTAACGCACCGTGCGGACAAGGCCGCGCGGCTTTACATCCTTGGCATTGAGGGCAAATCTGGTGGCCGGCAGATCGATGACCAGACGATTGGGGCCGCGCAGCAGGAACCATTTGATGTCGGGTTCGCGGTCGAAATTGATGACGATGCGCATCTTGGTGGCATCGCCGGCCATCTTGTAGCTTGTGGCGCCGAGCGGTACGTCGGCAGCACGCGAAAGCGGCGAAAAGACCAGGCAAGCCAGGATCAGCGGCAGCAGGCAGGCGGTGCGGAACAACCAGCCTCCATGATGACGGCCCTTGTCTGCGAAGCCTGCCAGTCCCATCTTTCTACCAATCGCTCCCGTTGGCGTCATGCCCGATCGCTTGTCGAAGTGCCCTATTGCTTGTCAAAGTGCTGGCAGGCCGCGAACTCGATTAACGATTGGTATCCAGAGAAGGTTAACCAAGCCTTTTCATGGAAGGCTTGGAACCTGGGCTTCCGCTGCGGAACGGCTTTTTGCCGGCATCGGGAATCGGGGTTGCCTTCCAACCCGCCAAATCATAAAAGCGATGGTGGATCACTGCAATCCTGGAACCGTCCTCCTCCGCAGCTTCCTGCTACAGGTCAGACGCAAGACGGCTCCTTTCGCTTCAGGCGAAGAAGGCATCGGTGATCGCGACGATTTTCGCAGGCGTGCTCCCGTGGCGGGGGAATCGCCTGCGTGAGCAAAACGGCCGGGATTGTCCCGTGCCGGCTCTGTATGAGCAAACAAGCTGGTCCGGTTTTTTCCGGGCTTTGGTTCAAAAGGTTCTGCTGGTGACGATGGCTTCAAGCGCAATCATGGAAAGGTCCGCAACAAACCGCGCCACTACGGCTGCGGGCGGCACCGCCATGGCGCTCAGGCAGCGGCCGGCGGACGTTCAATTGTCCGGCACCCATGTTCCAGGTCCACGGCAGCGGGCAGTGTCCTGCAAGCTGCGGCCGACGGCTGCCGGGAGGAAACGAAATAATGCCCAACAAAATGCTGATAGACGCCTCCCACCCGGAGGAAACACGCGTTGTCGTCGTTCGCGGTAACCGTATTGAAGAATTCGACTTTGAATCCCAGGACAAGAAGCAGCTCAAAGGAAACATCTATCTCGCCCGCGTAACGCGCGTCGAACCTTCCCTTCAGGCAGCCTTTGTCGAATATGGCGGCAACCGTCACGGTTTCCTCGCCTTCAGTGAAATACACCCCGACTACTACCAGATTCCGGTCGCCGACCGTCAGGCGCTGCTGCGTGCGGAAGCACAGGAAGCCCAGGACGAAGAGGACGAGGAAGCTGCCGAAGGCGAGGACCGCCAGAGCCGCGACCGTGGCAAGCGCGGACGCAGGCGCGGCGGCAAGAGCCGCGACCGCGGCGAGCACAGGCGCGAGGCAGGCGCGGCCGACGGTGAGAATGGCGAGAACGGCGAAGATGCCATCGCAGAAAAGCTGGATGCCGTTGCCGACAACACCACGTCCGACACTGCCGGACAGAGCGAGGATGCCGCTGGACAGATTGAAGAAGTCGCTGATAGCGGCGAGACCGGGCCTTCCGAAGGCGGATCGAGTTCCATCGCTGCCAGCGTCGATGCCGACGTAATCTCCGAAGCCGTCCCACAAGTCGAGACAAGCGGGGCCGAGACAAGCGGCGAAGCAACCTCCGAAGACAATGACCGCGGCATGCTGGAGGAGGTGCAATCCTCGCATCCGGACGATCACGAGGTCGAATCGGTCGGCGCCGAGGACGCGCTCGAAGAAGTACGCAACCGCCGCAAGCCGGCGCGCCGCCAGTACAAGATCCAGGAAGTGATCAAGCGCCGGCAGATCCTGCTGGTGCAGGTCGTCAAGGAAGAGCGCGGCAACAAGGGCGCGGCGCTGACCACCTACCTGTCGCTGGCTGGCCGCTATTCGGTGCTGATGCCGAACACGGCACGCGGCGGCGGCATTTCGCGCAAGATCACCAATGCGCAGGACCGCAAGCGGCTAAAGGAAGTTGTCGCCGATCTCGAAGTGCCGCAAGGCATGGGTGTCATCCTGCGTACGGCAGGCGAAAGCCGCACCAAGGCAGAGATCAAGCGCGACTACGAATATTTGATGCGGCTTTGGGAAAACGTCCGCAATCTGACGCTGCAATCCACGGCCCCTGCCCTGGTTTACGAGGAAGGCAGCCTGATCAAGCGCTCGGTGCGCGACCTTTACAACAAGGATATCGACGAGATCCTGGTTTCCGGCGAAGAAGGCTACCGCGAGGCCAAGGACTTCATGCGCATGCTGATGCCGAGCCACGCCAAGGTGGTTCAGCCGTTCCGCGACACGACGCCGATCTTTGTGCGCAACGGCATCGAAGCGCAGCTCGACCGCATGCTGCAGCCGCAGGTGACGCTGAAGAGCGGCGGCTACATCATCATCAACCAGACGGAAGCGCTGGTCGCCATCGACGTCAATTCGGGCCGTTCCACCAAGGAGCACTCGATCGAGGACACCGCACTTCACACCAATCTGGAAGCCGCCGAGGAAGTCGCCCGGCAATTGAGGCTGCGCGATCTCGCCGGCCTCATCGTCATCGACTTCATCGATATGGAGGAGAACCGCAACAACCGCTCCGTCGAGAAGCGGCTGAAGGATCACCTCAAGAACGATCGTGCCCGCATCCAGGTCGGCCGCATCTCGCATTTCGGCCTGATGGAGATGTCGCGCCAGCGCATCCGTGCCAGCGTGCTGGAATCGACCATGAAGCCTTGCCCGCATTGCGGCGGCACCGGCCATGTGCGCTCCGATTCGTCGGTCGCGCTGATGGTGGTGCGGGCAATCGAGGAATTCCTGCTCAAGGATTCGCGCAGCCACATCACGGTGCGGACGCCGGCGGCGACCGCGCTCTATGTGCTCAATCACAAGCGCGGCACGCTGGTGGAATTCGAGCACCGCTTCGGCGTGACCATCACCATCGAAGCCGATGACGCGGTCGGTGCACAACACTATGCCATCTTCCGCGGCGCGCTGGCCGAAAAGCCGGAAGGCTTTGTCGAGGCGCGCACGTTCCCGGCCTATGTCGAGCCGGAAGAACCCGAGGACGAGATCGTCATCGAAGAGGAAGACGAGGCACCGGTGCAGGCCGAGCAGCCACGCCCTGCCCAGCAGCCGCAGCAGCCAAGGTCCGGCGAGGACGGCGAAGGCCGCGATCGCAAGCGCCGCAAGCGCCGCAGACGGCGCGGCGGCAAGGATCGTGAACACGGGGATCGTGAACACGGGGAACGTGAACATGGCGATCGCGAGCATGGCGCTGCTGTGGAAGGTGCTTCCGTTTCGGCGCCGATAGACGATGCCTTCGTAGCCGCCGGCGATCAAGGCGCCGAAGCGGAACGTGAAACGCCGGCAGGTGTTGTGGCCGAAACGGCGGAAGCGGCGGACGACGGTCACGGCAAGAAGCGCCGGCGCGGCAAGCGCGGCGGCAAGCGCAATCGCCGTGAGGACGGCGAGGACGGCTTGGAAGCTGCCCCCGGCGAGCCAGCCGCCATGACGGAAGGTGCCGTGTCGGAAGCAGAGCCCGTAACCGGCGAGCCGGAAGGTGCGCCGCCGGCCGAAGAGCTTGCGGTGCTCGCTCCGGCGAATGACGACATGCCGAGCGCCGAAAAGCCGAAGAAGCCGCGCCGTGCCGCCAAGCCGAAGAAGGTTGCGGCGGATGCAGTTGCCGAGATTGCGGGCGCCGAGACATCGGCTGCCGAGGCCGCCTCCGTGGCTTCCGGCGAGACCGCTGCGCCGGCTTCGCAGGAGACTGAAGTGGCGGCTGCCGAGGAAACGCCGAAGGTCCGGCCGTCGCGGCGCAAGCCCGTACCGGTGGATGCTCCGGTCGTGCCGGTCGTCTCCTCGATCGTCCCCGACGAGGCAAAGACCGAGGAAGCAAAGGCCGAGGACAAGCCGAAGCGTGCCGGCTGGTGGCAACGGAAGGGCTTTTTCTAAGCCTTTCCGTGCATTAGCCAGACTTTCTGATTAAAAAAAAATCCCGCGCTGCCGATCGGCTGCGCGGGATTTTTTGTCCCAATTCCAGGCGACAGGCACCAGAGCGGAATGCATTCAAATTGAATGGGGCATTCCGCTCTAACTGTTTGTTTTGCCGCATTTGTGCGGACGCCAAATGATTCCATTTGGCTGCAAAATGCTTATGGTGCGAAGATCGACCAGTTCATCGTCTTCGCCAGTTTTTCCAGCGCGATCGAGCCCAGCCTGGAATTGCCGTTGGCATTAAGGCCAGGCGACCAGACGGCAAGCGAGGCGACGCCCGGCACGATCCCCAATATGCCGCCGCCAACGCCGCTCTTGCCGGGAATGCCGACGCGGAAAGCGAAGTCGCCGGAGCCGTCATAGTGGCCGCAGGTCAGCATCATCGCGCCGATGCGGCGGGCGCGCTCTGCCGAGACGACGGAATGCCCGGTCGCCGGGTTCTTGCCGCCATTGGCAAGGAAGCGGCCAGCCAGGGCCAGTTGCCGGCAGCTCATGGCGATAGCGCAATGGTGGAAGTAAACGCCCAGCGCCAGTTCCGGCGCGTGATTGAGATTACCGAACGATTTCATGTAATTGGCAAGTGCGAAATTGCGAAAGCCGGTGGCGCGTTCGGACGCCGCGACCTCGCGGTCGATGATGATCGTGTCGTCATCGGCCAGGAACTGGATTAAGCGCAGGATCTCGCCGATCGCCTCGCGCGGCTGATGGCCGGCAAGCAGGATGTCCGAGACCACGATGGCGCCGGCATTGATGAATGGATTGCGCGGAATGCCCTTCTCGTGCTCGAGCTGGACGATCGAGTTGAACGGATTGCCCGAAGGTTCGCGCCCAACCCGCTGCCACAGCGCGTCGCCGACATTGCCGAGCGCCAGCGTCAGCGTGAACACCTTTGAGATGCTCTGGATCGAAAACGCCTCGTCGGCATCGCCTGCGGTCAGCATGCGGCCGTCATTGGTCACCGCGGCAATGCCAAATTTTTTCGGATCGATCTTGCCGAGCTGGGGGATATAGCTGGCGACGTCGCCGCGATCGGTACGCTCCGCCATTTCGGCAGCGACCTCGCGCAACGCATGTTCGAGTTGGGGCGCCTGTTCAAGCTCCGGCATCGTCGCCCCGCTACTTCAGCCAGCGTTCGATACGCGCCATCGCCTCGACCATGTCGTCGTGGCTGCCGGCATAGGAAAAGCGCATCGTGCGATGGCCTTGCAGCGGGTCGAAATCGCGGCCCGGCGTCGCAGCCACATGCGCCTCGGCAAGCATCCGGCGCGCAAACGCCATGCTGTCATTGGTGTGCCTGGTGACGTCGCAGAAGGCGTAGAACGCGCCGTCCATGGGCGCGGCCAAAGCAAAGCCGAGCTCCGGCAGGCGTTGCATCAGGAGCTCGCGGTTCCAGGCATAGCGCGCCTTCACCGCTTCCAGCTCTGGCGTCGCCTTGAATGCCTCGATCGCGGCAATCTGGGACAGTTCGGGCGGCGAGATGTAGAGGCTCTGGGCGATGCGCTCGACTGGCCGCACCAGTTCCTGCGGCAGCACCATCCAGCCGATGCGCCAGCCGGTCATGCAATAATATTTCGAGAAGGAATTGATCACCGTCACATCCGCGCCGAAAGCAAGCGCCGTCGTGTCGGGCGCCGCATAGGCCAGCCGGTGATAGATTTCGTCCGAGATGACGGCGATGCCGAGCTCTTGCGCCGTCTCGACCAGCGCCTCGAGATCGCCGGCGGGAATGACCGCGCCGGTCGGGTTGGCCGGGCTGGCGAACAGCACGCCCTTCAGCGGTTTTTCGCGATGCGCGGCTTGCAGGTGCTCGGCATGCAGATAGGCGGCGCCGTCCAACTCGATCTCGGCGATGTCGATGCCGAGCGCGGCCATGATGTTGCGATAGGCAGGATAGCCGGGCGCAGCGATGGCGACGCGGTCGCCTGGATCGAACATTGCCAGGAAAGCGAGGTTGAAGGCAGCCGACGATCCGGTGGTGACGGCTATCCGCTCGGGCGAAACGTCAAGCCCGTAGTGCTCGCCATAATGCGCCGCGATCGCCTTGCGCAGGCCGGCGAGGCCCAGCGCGTCGGTATAGCCGATGCGGCCTGCTTTCAAGGCATTGGCCGCCGCTTCGCGAACCCCGGCCGGCGCCGGATCGGAAGGCTGGCCGACGGCCATGGAAACGACCGGCAGGCCCTTGGCTTTCAGCCGATTCGCCTCGGCCAGGATGTCCATGGCATGGAACGGTTCGACCGCGCCGCGGCGCGAAAGCGAAACAACCATTTTTCAATCCACCACACTTGTCCGCACGTGCCGGCCATGCTGGCCGCGCCGCACAAATGCCCGATTGGTGTGGGGATCACAAGTTCGGTAAGTTTAGGCTGCCGACTTTTCATCCTTCGCCCACTCGTCTACCAGTGGACCTGCCATGTTGAGCCGACCCAAATCGACGATCGCCAGGACAGCGCGCGCCCTCGCGACGCTTTCGCTTGGCGCGGTGGTCGCCATGGCCGGCTCGGTCAATGCC
This sequence comes from Mesorhizobium sp. M0800, assembly GCF_040320095.1. Taxonomy (NCBI): domain Bacteria; kingdom Pseudomonadati; phylum Pseudomonadota; class Alphaproteobacteria; order Hyphomicrobiales; family Phyllobacteriaceae; genus Mesorhizobium; species Mesorhizobium sp. M0800. The sequence goes on along the minus strand of NZ_JAMYOZ010000017.1, from coordinate 42,905 downwards.
TTTGCGCAGAATGTGCCGGTTGTGCGCGATGCCGAGATCGAGGCGCTGGTGCGCGATTACGCGCGGCCGATCTTCAAGGCGGCGGGCTTGTCGGGCGACGCCATCAACATCGTGCTGGTCAACGACCAGAGCTTCAACGCCTTTGTTGCCGGCCGCCGCCTGTTCATCAACACCGGCGCGCTGATGACGGCCGAAACGCCCAACGAGATCATTGGCGTCATTGCCCACGAGGCCGGCCATATCGCCGGCGGACACCAGCAGAAATTGCGAGAACAGCTCGAGCGCGCCAAGACGATGGCGATCCTGGCGACGCTGCTTGGCGCCGGCGCCATGGTGGCCGGCGCCACCAGCAACAGCCGCGGTCTCGCCGGCGCCGGCATGGGCGTGGTGGCCGGCGGCGGCGAGATGGCGCAACGCAGTATCCTCGCTTATCAGCGCACCGAAGAGATGACCGCCGACCGTTCGGCGATCACCTATCTCAATGCAACCGGCCAGTCCGGCATGGGCATGCTGAAGACGTTTGGCCGCTTCCAGAACGCATTGTCGCTCTCGGGCGCGCAAGTCGATCCCTACAGGATCAGCCATCCGATGCCGCAGGAGCGTATCGCCAATCTCGAAGTGCTGGTGAAGCAGAGCCCTTACGTCGACAAGGTCGACCCGCCGGCACTGCAGCAGCGCCACGACATGATGCGCATCAAGATCGCCGCCTACATGCAGGGCCAGGCGGCGGCGTCGCGATTGATGCGCAAGAACCCCGGCAGCCTCGCCTCACGCTATGGCGACGCGCAGATGACCTATCTTTTCGGCAATCTGGCGTCGGCGCTCACCAAGACCAACGCGTTGATCAAGGAACAGCCGAAAAATCCCTATTTCCAGGAATTACGCGGCGACATCCTGATGAAGGCGAACCGGCCGAAGGATGCGGCGGACGGCTATGCCAAGTCGGTCAGCCTCGATCCGGCGCGATCGGGGCTGCTGCCGGTCTCTTACGGCCAGGCGCTGATGGCGATCGGCACGCAGGATTCGCTGAAGAAGGCAGTGGCGCAGATCAACACCGGCCTCGGACGGGATCGCGAAAACGCCGCCGGATACCGCTACCTGGCACAGGCTTACGGGGAACTCGGCAACATCCCGGCCGCCGAGCTTGCAACCGCCGAAGGGCATTTCTATTCCGGCGACTACAAGAATGCGAAGATATTCGCCATGCGGGCGCAGCAGAGCATGAAGCGGGGCGAGCCGGGCTGGCTTCGCGCGCAGGACATTATAAACTACGCACCATCAGGTAAGAAGAAGTGAACCTTTCGGACGCAGGCTGCGACACAGCCAAACCGGGCGGACCCGAACACAGGCAAGAGGATCGAGGATCATGACCAAGGCAATTCTGCTGGGCACTACCGGAGTGGCAGCGGCTCTCGTCATGCTGGCGTTCGGCTTCGTCGCCGGCAATCCGCAGACGGCGAAGGCCGGCACGGCACAGCTTGCCCAGACGACGTCCTCAGGTACCAAGCTCGACCGTGCCGAAGTCGAAGGCATCGTCCGCGACTATCTGCTGAAGAACCCGGAAGTGCTTCTGGAGGCACAGCAGGCACTCGAGGCCAAGCAGAAGGAAGAACAGCGCGTCGCCAGTCTCGGCGTCATCAAAGACGCCAAGGACCAGATCTTCAATTCCTCATTCGACGGTGTTGTCGGCAATCCGAACGGCAAGGTCACCATCGTCGAATTCTATGATTATAATTGCGGCTACTGCAAACGCGCCATCGACGACATGCGCGCGCTGACCAAGGCCGATCCGGACCTGCGCTTCGTACTCAAGGAGTTCCCGATCCTCGGCCCGGATTCGCAGAAGGCGAGCGTCGTCTCGATGGCCTTCCATTTGATGAAGCCGGAGAAATACGGCGAATTCCACAATGCGCTGCTCGGCGGCCAGGGGCGCGCCACCGAGGCGGCGGCAATCAAGGTGGCGCTGTCGCTCGGCGCCGACGAGGCGGCGCTGCGCGAAAAGATGAAGGACCCGAGCATCACCGAGGCCTTCTCCAAGACCTATGACCTCGCCACCAAGCTCGCCATCACCGGAACGCCGTCCTATGTCGTCGGCAACGAGGTGGTGTTCGGCGCGCTTGGCCAGGAAGTGCTGGCCGAAAAGATCGAGGCGGCGAAGGCCGCGCTCTGATCAGCATTCGGGTTTCGATTAGGCTGCGGGTTTCCGGCACCGGCCGTTTTTCCGGCTGTTGTGGACGGCGAAAGAACGCACTTGCGCTCTTTTCGCCAGCGTCTATGCCCATTATAGAGGGTCCGGCGCGCCGGCTTAGCCGCGCCGGGAAAGGTCGGCATATTTTGAAAACGGTTTTCGTCCTGAACGGCCCCAATCTCAACGCGCTCGGCAAGCGCGAGCCAGGCATCTATGGCGGCAAGACGCTTGCCGCGATCACCGACGACTGCAAGCAGGCAGGTGCCGCACTTGGGCTGGAGATCGATTTCCGCCAGTCGAACCATGAGGGCGACCTCGTCGACTGGATCCAGGAGGCCGCCGACAAGGCCGCCGCGATCGTCATCAATCCGGGCGCCTACGGCCATACCTCGATCGCCATTCACGATGCCATCCGCGCTGTCGCGCCGCTGCCGGTCGCTGAGGTGCATCTCTCCAACATCCACGCGCGGGAACCATTCCGCCACGTCTCCATGGTCGCGCCGGTCGCCGTCGGCATGATCTGCGGGTTCGGGCCGCTCGGCTACACGCTGGCGCTGCAGGCGCTGGCTGCACGCCTATGACCGGCCAACAAACAGAAGGCTCGAAAATGTCGATAAAGAAGAACGGTGTTGACCAGCAGCTGATCCGCGATCTGGCGGGCATACTGAACGACACCAACCTGACCGAGATCGAGGTCGAGCTGGGCGATCTGAAGGTGCGCGTCTCGCGGCAGGCCCCGGCCGTCCATGCCGTCGCCACAGCTCAGCCGGCCTATGCCCCGGCAGCCGCGCAGCCTGCGGCAGCGGCCGCGCCGGCGACGCCCGACGTGTCGAAGAACGCCGTTGCCTCGCCGATGGTCGGCACCGCCTATCTGGCACCGTCGCCCGACGCCAGGCCGTTCATCGAAATCGGCCAGAAGGTCAAGGAAGGCCAGACGCTGCTGATCATCGAAGCAATGAAGACGATGAACCAGATCCCCTCGCCGCGCGCCGGCACGGTGACGGCGATCCTGTTTGAAGATGCGCAGCCGGTCGAATATGGTATGCCGCTCGTCGTGATCGAGTAGAGCCGGGAACAGGCGAAAGATGTTCCAGAAAATCCTCATCGCCAATCGCGGCGAAATCGCCCTCAGGGTGCTGCGCGCCTGCAAGGAGCTCGGCATCCAGACGGTGGTGGTGCATTCGACCGCCGACGCCGACGCCATGCATGTGCGTCTCGCCGACGAGAGCGTCTGCATCGGCCCGCCGCCGTCGCGCGACAGCTATCTCAACATCCACCAGATCGTCGCCGCCTGCGAGATCACCGGCGCCGACGCGGTGCATCCCGGCTACGGTTTTCTGTCGGAGAACGCCAAGTTCGCCGACATCCTCGCCGCGCACAACATCACCTTCATCGGCCCGACCGGCGACCATATCCGCATCATGGGTGACAAGATCGAGGCCAAGCGTACCGCAAAACGCCTCGGCATTCCCGTGGTGCCCGGCTCCGACGGCGCGGTCACCGAGGACAAGGAAGCCAAGCGCATTGCCGCCGCGATCGGCTACCCCGTGATCATCAAGGCGTCGGCCGGCGGCGGCGGGCGCGGCATGAAAGTGGCGCGTAGCGAGGCCGATCTCGAGGTGGCGCTGCAGACGGCACGCTCGGAGGCGGGTGCGGCCTTCGGCGACGACGCAGTCTATATCGAGAAATATCTGCAGAAGCCGCGCCATATCGAAGTGCAGGTGTTCGGCGACGGCGCCGGGCGCGGCGTGCATTTCGGCGAGCGCGACTGCTCGCTGCAGCGCCGCCACCAGAAGGTCTGGGAAGAAGCGCCCTCGCCGGCGCTCAATGCCGAGGAGCGCGCGCATATTGGCGGCGTCTGCGCCAGGGCGATCGCCGATCTCGGCTATTCCGGCGCCGGCACCATCGAATTCCTCTATGAGGATGGCGAGTTCTATTTCATCGAGATGAACACGCGCCTGCAGGTCGAACATCCGGTGACCGAGGCGATTACCGGCATCGACCTCGTGCACGAGCAGATCCGCGTCGCCTCGGGCGGCGGACTTTCGGTGCGCCAGGAGGACATCCGCTTCCACGGCCATGCCATCGAATGCCGCATCAATGCCGAGGATCCGCGCACCTTCACCCCCTCGCCGGGCACCATCACCCATTTCCACACGCCGGGCGGCCTCGGCATCCGTGTCGATTCCGGCGTCTATTCCGGCTACAAGATCCCGCCCTACTACGACAGCCTGATCGGCAAGCTGATCGTGCATGGCCGCAACCGCGTCGAATGCATGATGCGGCTGCGGCGCGCGCTCGACGAATTCGTCGTCGACGGCATCAAGACGACGCTGCCACTGTTTCGCGACCTCGTTGGCAACGCCGACATCGCCAATGGCGACTACGATATCCACTGGCTGGAAAAATACCTGGCCGAAGGCGAGTGACACAGGGGCGAAGCGATGACCCGTCCCTACGCACCCGGTTATCGCATCCCGACCGACCTTTTGCTTAAAGCCTATGCCTCCGGCGTCTTCCCGATGGCCGAAAGCGCCAATGACCCCGAAGTATTCTGGGTGCGACCGGAGACGCGCGGCATCATTCCGCTCGACGGGTTCCACATACCGAAAAGCCTGAGAAAGACGATCCGCAAGAACCTGTTCGAGTTCCGCATCGATTTCGACTTCGAGGCGACGATCGAGGCCTGCGCCGAAAGGCGCGAGGAACGGCGGTCGACCTGGATCAACGCACCGATCCGCGAAGCCTATATCGAGCTGCATCGGATGGGCCATTGCCATTCGGTCGAGGCCTGGCACAACGACCGATTGGTCGGGGGGCTCTACGGCGTATCGCTCGGCCGCGTGTTCTTCGGCGAGAGCATGTTCGCCAGGGAGACCGACGCGTCAAAGGCCTGCCTGGTTCACCTCGTCGAACGCCTGAAGGCGCGTGGCTTTGCACTGCTTGATACGCAGTTCACCACCGAGCATCTCAAACGCTTCGGCGCAATCGACGTGCCGCGCGGCAAGTACGAGAAGATGCTGGCCGAGGCGCTGAAGGGCGAGGCCGTGTTTTTTCCATAACCTGGAATGGTTCATCGTTTCACAGAAACGCAATTCCGGACGGAAAGCCGTTCACAGTTTCCTGGAATTGCTCTTGCGGCCGGTCAGCCTTTTTCTGCCGTCACCAGCGGCGTCTGTGCGTGGAACATCATCTTCCAGCCATTGACGCGGTGGACATAGCCGGTGCTGACCAGCGCCGCATAGGCTTCGCCATCTTGCCGCGTCGCACGCGCCTCGTAGGTCAGCATGACGATGTCGCTGCCCGGCTCGATGATGCCCTTGAGGTCGATGTCGAGATCGCGCCAGCGGTTCGGGTCCGTGGCAGTTGCGGCCAGATCGGTATTGCTCATCACCCGCGCCATCTGCGGGAAGGCCACCAGGCATTCGATATCGGCATTGGCCTTGAAATAGTCGGCGCCACCGCTCCAGAATCCCCTTTCGATGTCGAGAAGTTCGTTCTTGTTGGCCATCATCATGGCAACCTCCTCCGTAGAGAGGCACCAACGCTCGGGCAACACGGCGGTTCCGCAAGACGCGGTATCCGCCGCGCGCTGACAGATTCTAGTTGGTTTTGGGGGCGGCGGGTGCTGGCACGTCGGACTTCTGCTTGCAGCCCTTCAGCCAGATATCATAGACGGCATGCTCGACGGCGTTGATCCCGGGGCTTTCGGCAAACATCCAGCCGGTGAAGATACGGCGTATTTTCCGGTCGAGCGTGATCTCGTCGACCTCGACGAACGAATCCGTCTTCGGCTCTTCGTTTTCGGGCCGCGAATAGCAGATGCGCGGCGTCACCTGCAAAGCGCCGAACTGCACCGTCTCGTCGATGTAGACATCGAAGGTGATGATACGGCCGGTGATCTTGTCGATGCCGGCGAATTCAGCGACGGGATTGGTGATGCGCTCGGATACTGCGGGTGCTGCAGGCGCCACCGACGCGTCCGGCGCAGGCGGCGCCAATTCCTGCGCAGTAGCAAGCGCCACCATAGAAGCGAGAACGACCGCGGTTAATCCGCCCGTCAAAATTCGGCTGAACATGCTCATGCAAGGTCCGGTGGTTTGCGCCCGGGTGATTCTCTTAACGCCAAGGCTAGTTGCTGCTGTCGGATCAGCAAACAGCTAAACAGCAATTGTGGCGACAAAGGACCGCCCTCGTGGGGACCGCCCCCGTGGGGACCGCGCGCGTGTCGCGGCGATCGATCACGAACCAGGCGTCCAGGCGTCGTAGTCGCCCGTCACCTGCGGACGATGCTGGTTGGTCAGCACCGAGCCTTTCGGGCGATAGGCCGCGGGGCTGCCGGTGAGGTTCGGCACATGCGGCTTTTGCCAGTCGCGTGGCTTGTAGTCTTCGCTTGGCGGCGCAACGTCGACACGATGATGGATCCAGCCGTGCCAACCGGGCGGAATCGCCGAGGCTTCCGAATAGTTGCGGTAGATGACCCAGCGACGGGTGCGGCCTTCCGAATCGACGCCGCCCTCATAGTAGACGTTGCCGACCTCGTCCTGCCCGACCTTCTTGCCGTGCCGCCAGGTGTGGAAGCGCGTTCCCAATGTCTGGCTATTCCACCAGGTGAAAAACTGCAGAAGGAAAGTTTTCATCCAAATCCTCGTGGCAAGTCCTTGAAGCAAGTCCTCGCGGCGGCTGCGGCGCCTGTTCCTGCTTATGGCGTCACGGCATTGCGAAGGCAAGCGTCTTGCCGCAACCGACGAGCAAATGGGTGGCGGGAAAGCGAAACGATCATGTTATTTTCGCGGCCGCCCGAAGCAGATGAAATGGGTTGTTGGCAACCTTACGCAGCGTTATTCTAGGAGTTGAAGCTTCGTTGCCTCAAGGACGGCAAATGAGAGGGGTTCATGTCATCGCTGGCGGGCACGGCCGGTCGCGCGTTGCCGCAGGTCGTTGAGGCGATCTACGATTCGATTGCCGACGTCGACCGCTGGCAGGCGACACTCGAGGCCATCTGCAACCTGGCGGAAGGCCAGCTTGCCATGCTCGCCGTCATCGACACGATCAGCAGCTCCGCGCGGTTTTCGGTGTCTTGCGGCGATCCCGCAGTTCTTGAGCCGTTGAAGCATGACTACGGCTCGCAAGTGCCGTTCTATGCGGCGGTTCCCAAGATGGAGGTCGACGTGCCGTTCACCGTCGATTCGATCTACGCCCTGCAAGGCCCGGACACGCGACAGAGATGGCTCGAAAGCCGCATCGTGCGCGAATGGGTGCAACCCAACCGCCTGGACGATTTCTTCTGGGTGGCGTTGATGAAGCGGCCGACCCGGATCGGCACGTTGATGGTGGTTACCGACAAGGACAGGCGCCAGATTTCCCGCGAGGATCTCGAGCTTGTCAGCCTGCTGGCACCGCATGTGCGGCGCGCGGTGACCATCGGCGACCTGTTCGAAGCCGAGCGGCGCAAGGCCGAAATTTTCCGTTCCATCATTGAAAGCCTCGACCATCCGGTGCTGATCGTGGCCGAAGACATGACCATCATCTTCGCCAACCCGTCAGCCGAAGCGCTGCTCGCCGAAAATATCTCAGTCGCTTGCGTGCGCGGACAGCTTTCCTTCACCTATGCCAAAGCCAACGCCGCGATCGGCCGTGCCGTCCAGCTCGGCACGCGCGACGAATTCGCGCTCGGACCTTGCGGCATCAACATTCCCCTGGCCAGGACGGTCGTTCCGGCGGTGGCCCATGTCATGCCGCTGGCGCGGCGTGAAATCTCGGCGCGCATCTCGCAACGCGCCGCCGCAGCGATCTTCATCGCCGCAGCCGGTTCGACACCGACCCCGGCGCTGGACGCCATTGCGGCGCTGTTCGGACTGACCGCGGCAGAAAGGCGAGTCGCCGGTCACGTTGCCGCCGGCCTGACGCGAAAGGAAATCGCCGCGGCCGGCGGCGTCTCGGACGGCACCGTCAAGTCGCAGCTGGCGACGATCTTCGACAAGACCGGTACCGGCGATCAGCGCGAGCTCGAACTGTTGATGCGCGAATTGTCACCGCCGTTGCGCTCCAGTTGATTTGCGCAGATTCCTCGAACCGGCGGTGGTCCAAATGACTCGGCAGGTAAGTTTTTCAAACCTTTGAGACCATCGTCCGCAAAATCTGCGAAACGAAACCGGCATCGTTGCAATTCGGCCAAAATCATGGTGCGGTCGTTCGCGGTCCAGAAACGCGGCACTATGCTCGGCTGGAATGAAAATGGTTTCTGGCGCGGATCTCGATCTTTGACACCGACATCTACCGAGCGGCTGCTCCCCTACCTCTTTCTGCTTGGGCTGATCGTAATCGCGGTCGCTTTCCGGCCACTGCTGCCCGTCGACGAAACGCGATATCTCAGCGTCACCTGGGAAATGTATCTGAGCGGACAGATCTTCGTCCCGACGATGAATTTCGCGCCCTATCTGCAGAAGCCGCCACTGCTGTTTTGGCTTATCGACCTTGTCTGGAACATTTTCGGCGCCAGCCGGCCGGCGGCGATGCTGGTCATCTTCGCCGCCTCCTCGCTCGTCATCTGGCTGACGACGGCGTTGGCAAAGACCCTGTTTCCGGGCCGCGACGACATCGCGCGGCGCATCCCCTGGCTGGTTGCCGGAAGCAGCGTGTTCGTCATCTATTCGACGCTGATCCTGTTCGACCTGTTGCTGACGGTCTTCGTGCTCGCCGCGCTGTTGTCGTTGATTGCCTTTGCCCGCAGCGGCAACCGCTGGCAGGCCGTTCTGGCCGGGCTGTTCATCGGCATGGGCGTGCTGACGAAAGGCCCGGTGGTGCTGATCCATATCGGCGCGCCCATCCTGTTCTACCCGTTCTGGCGCGACCGACGGGCGGGACTGACGACACCGAACTTCCTCGCTGGAGTGGGCCTGGCAGTGCTCGCCGCGCTGATTCCGGTGGCGATCTGGCTGGTGCCGGCGACCATCCTGACAAAAGGCAATTTCGTTTATGATCTCGTCTGGAACCAGTCGGCGGGGCGCGTCACCGGCAATTTGCGCAATTCGCACGGCCGGCCGTTCTATTTCTATCTGCTGCTGCTGCCGGTCATGTTCATACCGTGGATCTTCATACCCGAGGTGTGGCGGTTGAAGCTGCGCACGCGGATACGCAGCCTGATCGACGCGAAGTCGCCGGATCTGCGCGCCTTGCGCCTGCTGTCATTCTCGTTCGTTGCCGTGTTTCTGGTGTTCAGCGCGATATCCGGCAAGCAGCCTCATTATGTCGTGCCGATGTTGCCGTTCGTGGTCATCCTGTTCGGCTATTTCATGGCGGAGATCCCGCTCGCCAGGCTGAAGAGCTCGGCCATCGTCATGCTTGTCATTTTCGGCATCGGCCACGCGGTGGCATCGGCAACCGCGTTCAAACGCTATGATCTGACGCCGCTCGCCAACTTCATCGACGAGCGAAAGGATGCGGACTGGGCCGTGGCTTTCGACTATCAAGGCGAAGTCGGCTTCCTGGCCCGGTTGCAAAAGCCATTCGAAAGCACCGACAAACCGGAAGAATGGCTTGGCTCGCATCCCAGCGGCTATGTCATCGACAAGGTTTCCAAGGATCCCGGCACTGCAGGGCAAATCGCGTTCCAGCTTCGCGTCGAACGCGGCTATCTCGTCGTGCTGAAGGGACAGCATTGACGATCGTCACCGGTATGCGAGTTCGTCCCCCGCGCGGGAGATGAAGGCGTTGCTGCTTCGTGGTTCCATCGCTCGATAGAACCGGGAGGTATTCATGCGCAAGCTCATCTCGACGACGCTTTTTGCCTTATCGCTCGCTGTGGCCGGCCTTGCCGCCGATCCGGCATGGAGCTTCAAATGTCAGTCCGGAACGATTGGGCAAGGCAGTTGCTCCTGCTCCGGGACCGCCGACTGCACCGATATGCGGCATTCCAAAATGTGCAAGGGCGACCTGAACTGCGGTTCGGGCAAATGCTCCTGCACGGCCGCATTGGTAGTCGACCCCGGCCCGAAAACCCCCAAGCCCAAGGTCGTCGCGCCGATGGCGACAACCAAAGGCGTCGTGAAGCAGTAGATATCCAATCCGAACGGACGGCGGCTCGACGTCGCTGGGCCGGCCCGATGTTTCGCAGTTCATCCCCCGTGCGGGCGATGAACCGCAATCGAACAACTGCTGCTGTCTAGCCGGAGGGTGGTTTCCAACGACAGAGCGAGGATACCATGTTGAAAACCTGCACGATGCTGTTCTTCTGCCTGATGGCGGCCACCGCGGCCGCCCAGCCGCCACCTTCGGGGCCGCCGGTTCCCAGTGCGGCACTTGCCCCATGCAACGCCACACAATCGAACAGGCCCTGCAAAGCCGAACTCGGCGTGTTCCTGATCACCAATACCGTCCGCAACCTGGCGCAAGCCAAGGTCGACGCCACCAACGCACAGCTGGCCGCCCAGGGACGATCGTCACGCGCATCGATCGAATCGCTGAAGCAATGGCGGCCGTCGCGCTTTGCGACGCAGATGCTGAACCAGCCGAACAGCTGGTTTGTCAAAGTTCCTTACATCCTGACCATCAAAGTCTCGATCCCGGTGACCTCCGACCGCCACATCGGCATTCCCATAGACGTCAACGTCTTCTGCAGCGGCTGGCAGACCGATTCCAGCCAGGTCATCATCCGCTCGCAACCCGGCCCGGCGAGCTTCGAGGGCGGCAACATCCTCGAAGACGTTTTCAACGTCGGCAATTACATCGACGCTCAGGTACGCAGCTCGTTTTCGGCACCTCTGCCGGTGACGACGCCGGTTCCAAATTCGAAATGCTCGGCAATAGACGGCTCCGATGCCGGCACGCAGGCCACCGGCGATGATCTCATCTTCTGGACGGTGCCGCGGCGTAACCTGGTGGTGACGGACGCCATAGCCAAGCCGACGGTTGAAGTGACCTTCGACAGCCTCACACGCCTGCCAGCCCGCGACTTCCACAACAATGTCGTCTATGCGGAATCCGAGGCCATAAACCTCAACGTCTATGCCAATGAGGATGGCCGTCAGAAGGCGCTGACGATGCGCGAAGGCGACGTGGCTGCGCTGAACCTTCCCGCAGTACGGCTGGACGCGCGAAAATACGATTCGCTGGTCGTCATCGGCAATGTCGACCAGCCGCCGAACGACCCCAGAGACAGCGCCTTCGCAGTAGCGGCCAAGACGGCGGGATTCGGTGCCGGTTCCAAGATCATGCAGATCCCGAAGTGGTATTCGAGGCCGCCGGACCAGTTCAATCCCAAGCCTACATGGATCAGAGTTCCCGGCTATGAGCTGCACTATACGGTACGCTATCTCAACAGCGGCGGGCTGGCCGTCGATGGTGGAACCAGTACGGTCCGGCCTCCAAAAGTCGCCGTTCCGATAAAGACGCTCATCAAGCCGAAAACGCCCTGACGCGGCCGCTCGCGGATGACGGCGGCGGTTCAGACCGCTGCCGCCTTCCCCCGCGCGGCAGATGCGGCAGCGCCGGCATCATGGCCTGATCTTGCTGGAACAAACGCGCCGCTGCGCCACGAGCGAGCGGCGCCATCGATGGAGACAAACGATGCTGCACCTTCCTCACACCATGCCCGCCGTCAGGATCATTGCGGCAATCTCGCTGCTTGCCTTCCCGAACTTCCTGCCGCCGGTCACGAGCCCGGCGAACGCGCTGCCGGTCAGCCAATCCTGCAGGATCACCACGTATTACAAGACTGCGGCAAAGGCGACGGAGGTTGGCGTGCGCTCGACGTGCCAGGGCGTCAAAAAATGGGGTGTCACCTCGAAATATTACGAGGTCGAAAAAATTGAAGCCGCCACGCCCCCGCACACGTCGGGCGGCGGCGGCAGCCTGCCGTGCGAGTTTCTCGCTGCCGGCTGCTCCAACCTGCCTGAGAAACGCAACTGAACGTCAGGCGAACGAGCTAGCCGATCGCCTTCTCCAAAACCAGCGCCGGCAATCCCGAGGCGCCGCCGCAATCGGCCGTGTTGCCGGCGGGCAAGAACCCCCTCGCGCGGTAGAAGGCGACAGCCGGAGCATTTGCTTCCTCGACCTCGACACGCAGCGTCCTGGCCTCCGGAAAGCTGGCCTCGATCTCGTCCAGCAGCGCCTGGCCGATGCCTTGCCTCTGCCAGGCCGGATGCACGTAAAGCTGGTTCAGCATGACGATCCTGGCATCCGTGGTGGCGGCCGCGAAAGCCATGCCGCCGATGGTTTTGCCGTCGTCGGCGACCAGGAACTCCGAGTTCGGCCGCGTCAGCCGTGCCTTGAGCGCGGCGATCGAATGCCATTCATCGGTGATTTCGGTAACCCGCGCCGCGCCGTAGATGGCGTCATAGGTGGCATGCCACGTCTCGATCAGCAATGCGCGCACCGCCGCCAGATCGCGCTCGCCGGCGGTGCGGACGAACATCCTACTCGATCCCGAGCCTGGCCTTGACCAGCTCGTTGACCGCCTGCGGATTGGCCTTGCCGCCGGTCGCCTTCATCACCTGGCCGACGAACCAGCCGGCCATGGTCGGCTTGGCGCGCGCCTGTTCGACCTTGTCCGGGTTGGCCGCGATCACCTCGTCCACCGCCTTTTCGATGGCGCCGGTGTCGGTGACCTGCTTCATGCCGCGGCTTTCGACCAGCTGGCGCGGATCGCCGCCCTCGTTCCAGACGACCTCGAACAGATCCTTGGCGATCTTGCCGGAGATGGTGCCTTCCTTGATCAGGTCGATGACAGCACCAAGCTGGTCGGGTGAAACAGGAGCGTTTTCAATGTCCTTGCCGGCCTTGTTCAAGGCCCCCAGGAGGTCGTTGATGACCCAGTTGGCAGCGAGCTTGCCGTCGCGCCCGGCCGCCACCTTCTCGAAATAATCGGCGACCGCCTTTTCCGATACCAGGATCGAGGCGTCGTAGGTCGACAGGCCAAGCGAAGCGGTCAGCCGCGCCTTTTTGGCATCGGGAAGTTCCGGCAGGTCCTTTGCCAGTTCGTCGACATAGGCCTGGTCGAATTCCAGCGGCAGAAGGTCGGGATCGGGGAAATAGCGATAGTCGTGCGCTTCTTCCTTGGAACGCATCGAGCGCGTTTCGCCCTTGTTGGGGTCGAACAGCCGCGTTTCCTGGTCGATCTTGCCGCCGTCCTCCAGGATGGCGATCTGGCGGCGCGCCTCGTAGTCGATGGCCTGGCCGATGAAACGGATGGAGTTGACGTTCTTGATCTCGCAGCGCGTGCCGAATTCACCGCCGGGCCGGCGTACCGAGACGTTGACGTCGGCGCGCAGCGAGCCTTCGTCCATATTGCCGTCGCACGTGCCGAGGTAGCGCACGATGGTGCGCAGCTTGGTGACATAGGCCTTGGCTTCATCGGCGGAGCGCATATCCGGCTTGGAGACGATCTCCATCAGCGCCACACCGGAGCGGTTGAGATCGACATAGGACATCGTCGCATGCTGGTCGTGCATCGACTTGCCGGCGTCCTGCTCCAGGTGCAGGCGCTCGATGCCGACCTCGATGTCCTCGAATTCGCCCTGCCGGTCCGGGCCGACCGAGACGATCACCTTCCCCTCGCCGACGATCGGCTGCTTGAACTGCGAGATCTGGTAGCCCTGCGGCAGGTCGGGATAGAAATAGTTTTTCCTGTCGAAGACCGATTTGTGGTTGATCTCGGCCTTCAGGCCCAGCCCGGTGCGGATCGCCTGCTTGACGCATTCCTCGTTGATGACTGGCAGCATGCCGGGCATCGCCGCGTCGACCAGGCTGACATTGGCGTTGGGCGCGGCGCCGAAAATGGTCGAGGCGCCGGAAAACAGCTTTGCCTGCGAGGTCACCTGCGCGTGGACCTCGAGGCCGATGATGATCTCCCAGTCGCCGGTGGCGCCGGGAACCAGGCGCTTGGCGTCGGGCGTGCGGGTATCGATGATGCTCATAAGGGCCTGCATATTGAAATTGCGGATATGCGAGAACGCATATTTTGATGTGCAACTTCGCTAGTGCAAACCGCCAAAAGAGACAAGCGCAAAGCCGCAGGCCGCCGACGCGGCACAGGCCCGCACCTGCCGCGATGGACTGCTATAGCGGCTTGAAAAAAGTTCAATGGCCGGCAACCCGGCCGCCATCACCTATGCCGTGGCAATATAGGCCCTGATCTCCTCGGCCTCGCGCTCGACATCCTCGATGCGCCGCTTGACCACGTCGCCGATCGACACGATGCCGTCGAGCAGCCCGTTCTTTTCCACCGGCAGATGGCGGAAGCGGCCCTTGGTCATGATCTCCATGACCTCGTTGACGGTGTGGTTCTCATTGCAGATCTTCACCTTGGGCGTCATCGCCGAGCGGATGGCAAGGTCGAGCGCCGCCGCCCCCTCCTTGGCGAGAACCCGCACCACATCGCGCTCGGAAAGAATGCCGACGATCTTGTGATCGCCGTTGGTGATGACCAGCGCGCCGATCCTGTGTTCGGAAAGCATGCGGATGGCTTCGCTGAGCTTTTCGTTCGGCCCGAGCGTCACCACGCCGTGGCCTTTTGCCTCGAGAATTGCCTTAACAGTCATGGCGTCCTCCTCTGCATTTCCTGCCGGCTCCTGCCCTGGCCGGCTTTCCCTGGGATGAACATCGTGCGCCGCGATCGGTTGCTTTTCAAGTGCGGCGGTCTCAGGTCTCCGGCTCGTCCGCCTGCCGGGGCACCTGCTCTCGCCGATCAAAAAACCGCAGGCCGAAGAAGCCGGCAAGAAAGCCGCCAATATGGGCTTCCCAGGCGATCTGGCCGTCAATGCCAGGCGCCAGGCCGAAGAGGCCGGTCGCGAGGTTGATCACCATCCACATGGCGAGAAAGGTGACGACGCCGCGCGAGCGCAGCACCGCCGCCATCGGCAAAGGCTGGCCGGCGAAGGCGGCCTTGCCCGACGAGCGGTCGATGCGGAAGCCGTAGCGTGCCGCCGCGCCCATCATGCCGGAAATCGCGCCGGAGGCGCCGACCAGCGGCGCCTCCCCAAGCGGATGCATGGCCCAGAACAGCGCCACCGCCGCCAGTCCGGTCGCGGCGAAGAACAGGCTGAAGCGCAGCGCGCCGAAGCGGTTGGCCAGCGGTGAGCCGAAGGCCGCAAGCCACACCATGTTGATGGCAAGATGGGCAAAGCCGCCATGCAGGAAGGCATATGTAAAGGGCCGAGAAAACAGGAACCAGTCGAAGCCGTATTGGCCAGTGTAGAGAACAGGAATGAAGGCCCCGTCGTACAATAGTGTCAACTGCTGGTCTTGGCTAAGCACATACTGCTGCATCAGAAAGACGACGACGCAGATGCCGATCACCGCCAGCACCACGGGCGGCAGGTTGAACACCGGTTCGCGGCGCTCCGGTTCGCGGGCGACAGGCCCGCTCTCGCCCTGGTCGATCTCCGGTGGGCTTTCTGGGTCGCTCATATGGCTTGCACTCAGTCGCTGGATTGGACTTCGCGAGCATGTAGATCACGGCCAACCGAATCACAAACGGCGAATCAGCAGCCCCGAATCAAAAAAGAAGCCGTCCAAGGTTTCCCTTGAACGGCTGGTCGAGCCCCCTTGCTCCCCCTGAACTCTTGACTGAAGTGCTGCCGATCGTCGCAAACGACCGCTTCTGGAGTGGTTTTGGTGTGCCACAGGACTGGCAGGCGCGCAACGTAAACCAGTTGTTAACCTTAACCGCCCCGACCCGTGAACAAGTATTAACGATGCTGGCACGCATCCTGCTCCGCAACGCATGTAGGTCTTCGGAGGGCGCCCTTCTGTTCACCGATGGGACATCAGAAGACAGAATGCGCGGAGCAGCATTAGCATGAACCAGACCGGATCGATCACGCTGTTCCATTATTGGAACCGGTTGCGTGACGGACGCCCTGCCCCGAAGCGCTCGGAAGTCGAACCCGCCGACATCAAGTCGCTGCTGGCCGACACGTTCATCCTGGAAAAGGACACGCGCGGCGAAGCGGTGTTCCGGCTGGCCGGCACCAGGCTCTGCGCGGTCTATGGCCGCGAACTCAAGGGGTTTTCATTCCCTTCGCTGTGGCGCGAGAAGGACCAGCGACTGATTTCGAAGCTGACCGATGGCGTCTTCGACCTGAAATCGGTGGTGCTCATCACCTATGAAGGTTTCAGCCGCAGCGGCCGTTCCAACAGGTTCGAGCTGCTCGCGCTGCCGTTCGACGGCGGTGTCGAGAGCCCGCGTTGCCTCGGTGTTATAAGCGCCGTCGAAAAGCCCTTCTGGCTGGGTGCCGACCCGGTTCTCGACGCCTTGATCGATTCGATCCGTGTCGTCGATCCCGACAAGGAGCCGATGTTCCCGGGGAACCGTCCGGCGATAGAGGTTCCCTCGCTCGCCCCGTCGGAATTCGACCCGCCCGAGACGATTTCGGCGCTCGGCCAGGCCCGCCGCATCCGTCACCTGGTCGTCTTCGACGGCGGACGCGAGGAATGATGCCCAAAGCTTAAAGCAACAGTGACGGGCTTTCCCCTTTGTTAACCTGCTTTGTTGTAGTTTTCCGCTGAAATTCCCCGCATCCATGCGCGGAATGCCGAACGGGGTATGGCAGTGATGAGGTCAGCGGCGGTCGACCATGCGCCGTCCCAAGCTGAAAGGCGTAACTTTCAGCGCGTCCGCGTGAAAATTTACGGACGCTTCATGCTGGAAGACCGCACCGAACATCCCTGCCAGGTGGTCGACATGTCGCCCGGCAACGTTGCGCTGCGCACCGAGCGCGCGGGCCTGGCGGGCGAAAAGGTCATTGCCTATATCGATCACATCGGCCGCATCGAAGGCGTCATCACCCGCACGCTGCAGGATGGCTTTGCGATGACCGTCATCGCGTCGGAGCGCAAGAGGGACAAGCTCGCCGCACAACTGACCTGGCTTGCCAACAAGCACGAGCTCGACCTGCCGGAAGACCGCCGCCACGAACGCGTGGCGCCGCGCAACCCGACGAGCGTGCTGCAGCTTGCCGACGGACGCCAGTACCAGTGCCGCATCATCGACCTGTCGCTGTCGGGCGCGGCGATCGAGATCGACGTCAAGCCGGCCATCGGCATCCAGGTGATGCTGGGCACCATGCGCGGCCAGATAGTGCGGCATTTCGAAGATGGCGTCGCCATCGAGTTCGCCGTCATCCAGCGGCCGGAAACGCTCGATACCGAATTCAGCTCATCGCGCGGCTGACGCGGAAGCGTTAGCACTATCGGGATGAGAGGCTGGCGATCCTTCGCGCCCCCCTCTGTCCCGCCATCCTGGCTGTTCGAACGCGACGAAGCATGGGAACATGCCCGGCTGGAATCCTTAAACAATTCTATATTCAATTGCGTTCAAATTTTATGTTTATTCTATTGGCGTTTTACTTAATGTCTACTTCGCGCTTTTGCGTCAAATAAATCCAGCCGTGTCATTGTCTCCTCAAACGGGGAGACTGAATAATGAACAGGATGAGGGGCAAGCTGTTGCTGGCGGCAATAGCGATGCAGCTTTTCGGTTGGGGGACTGTAAACGCGGCGGAGCCGGCCTTCATGCACACCGGCGGCCGCACCACGCAGCCGGTCGGACACTACGAGTTGTGCCAGCAGCTTCCGCAGGAATGCAATCAGAGGACGCCTGGCCGGGCACCCGTCGAGCTGACCCGCAAGCTGTGGGCGACGATCGTCAAGGTCAACAATTCGGTCAACAGCAGGGTCGCGCCGCGCACCGACATGGAAATGTGGGGCAAGGAGGAAGTCTGGTCCTTTCCCAATAGCGGCTTCGGCGACTGCGAGGACTATGCGCTGGAAAAGCGCCGCGAACTGATGAGCATCGGCGTGCCGGCCGGCGATCTGCTGATGACGGTGGTGCGCCAGCGCAATGGCGACGGCCATGCGGTGCTGACCGTGCGCACCAGCCTTGGCGAGTTCATCCTCGACAATCTCCAGCCCAAGGTGCTGTCCTGGACCAATACCGGCTACACCTACTTGAAGCGCCAGTCCGAGCGGAATTCCGGCGCCTGGGTGACGATCAACGACGGCCGCTCCGACGCGGTCGCCAGCGTCCGCTGAGGACGCCAAGGCATGTCGCCCAAAAGTGCGTAGCGGTTTTGGGATAACGACATGCAAGAAACAGAGGTTAAGTGCGTCGCATGACTTCGCGCTTTAGGAGAAACCCGGTCGAGTCCCCACCCTCCCCGTCCCCAACGACCGGGTTTAAGGAGCCGGCCCCGTCCCCGGGCCGGCTCCACCATTTCTGGCGGAACACATCTCGATAAAGTTATCTCGGCTTTGCCTCCAACTGCGCTTCGTCATCCAAGCTGTCTCACGATCGTTTGTGGGATACGAGCTGCCGTTTGCCGTCGAAACGCTGTTGCTTGCCCCTGATACGGAACGCGTCGACAAAGGCGGAAAACGCCGGAGAGGGATGGCGCCGGCTTGGATAGTACAGGTGGTAACCCTGGAACGTCGGGCACCATTTGGTCAGGACTTCCTGGAGAAGGCCACTCTCAATGTGTGGAAGGACGAGTTCGCGCGGCAGATAGGCCAAGCCCACTCCGTCAAGCGCGGCTTGGATCGCCGGCCCCATGTTGTTAAGCGTCAGTTGCCCCTCGACCCGAGCACTGAACTCGCGCGCTCCTTCCCGCAATTCCCAGGCATAGACCGATCCTGACGTCGGCAGCCGGTAGTTGATGCAGTTATGGTCGGTCAGCTCCTGCGGCGTCTCCGGCGGTGTCCGGTGGGCGAAGTAATGGGGTGAGCCGACCACAGTGTAGGTCACGTCGGCTCCGATGCGCACGGCTACCATATCCCGGGCAATGGACTCGCCCAGACGCACGCCGGCATCGAACTGGCGCTCGACGATGTTGGTGAAGGCGTTGTCGACCACCAACTCGACATTGATATCGGGGAAGTCGCTCAGGAACTTTGGCAGCCGGGCGCGGAAGACAATGTCGACCGAATCGTCGGTGCACACCAGGCGAATGTTGCCGGACGGCCTGTCGCGAAGGACGCCGAGAGCGCTGACCTCAGCCGCGATGCCTTCGAAATGTGGTTCGATGCCTTCCTTGAGGCGTTGACCGGCCGCCGTCGGGGCCACGTCGCGCGTGGTGCGGGACAGAAGACGGACGCCAAGCCGCGACTCCAGCGACTTGATGGTGTGGCTAAGGGCCGAAGGAGTGACCCCGAGCTTGGCGGCTGCTCGGGTGAAGCTCCGCGTCCGGGTGATCTCCAGGAACGCGCGCATTTCGGCGAACTCGTCGCGTGGCATTGATGAGCCTCATTCACAACCACATCAAAATTATACCCGCTAGTCGCATTTGGCCAGCCCGACTACTTAGTTCGGGAACGGACAGGAGACTGCCTTATGACCATCGATTTCGTGCTGGACGAGGCCACTGCTGCTGACAGCGGGACGACCCCATGGTCTGCGGTGGTCTGCCTGTCGCTGCTGACCTTCCTTCTGGTCGGACTGGAGTTCCTCCCGGTGAGCCTGCTCACCCCGATCGCTCAGGATCTGGCCGTCTCCGAGGGTCAGGCAGGCCAGGCAATCGCGGTATCCGGATTCTTCGCCGTGGTTACCAGCCTCTTCGGCAACTCGCTGTTGCGAAACGTCGATCGACGGACGGTGGTTCTGGTCTATACGGCCGTGCTGGCCGCATCGAGCCTGGCGGTGGCGCTTGCTCCCAACTTCCTGGTCTTCCTGGCCGGGCGGGCGCTGGTGGGCATCGCGATCGGCGGTTTCTGGTCACTGTCGACGGCCATTCTGGCCCGCCTGGCCGCGGGACCCGACCTGCCCAAGGCCATTGCCTTGCTCCAGGGTGGCACTGCCTTCGCATTGGTGATCGCCGCGCCCGTCGGCAGCTTCCTCGGATCGCTGATCGGATGGCGGGGAACCTTTTTCGTCACTGTCCCCATCGGCCTTGCGGCGCTCGTGTGGCAGTTGGCCGTTCTCCCGAAGATGCCACCGATGGAGGCCGCCTCGGTGTCGAGCATGTTCGGCCTGCTGCGGAATCGCAGGTTCGCCATCGGCATGGGCGCGACCGGGCTCGCTTTCATCGGGCAGAACTCGCTCTCGATCTATCTGCGGCCGTTTCTGGAAAACGTGACGGGCCTCGAGGTGAACACTCTCTCAATGGCTCTGTTAGGCGTCGGCCTCGGTGGCCTGGCGGGACTGTCGATCATCGGCCTCATACTCCGGCGGCACCTCACAGCCGTGCTGATCGGGCTGCCGAGTGCACTCGCGGTATTCGCTCTACTGCTGATTACCTTTGGACCGTTTGCACGCGCCACGGCCGGCCTCCTGGTTCTTTGGGGACTGTTCGCTACCCCGATCCCGGTGGCGTGGAACACCTGGATGACCACGCTCATCCCTGAAGACCTGGAGGCCGGGGGCGGACTCCAGGTCGCCCTGATCCAGTTCGCGATCGCAGGCGGCGCTATTGCAGGAGGCCTGCTGTTCGACGTGGCCGGCTGGTGGAGCGCCTTCCTTCTCGCCGCGATCCTGCTTACGGGCTCGGCCTTGCTCGCCGCCTCGGCCGGCCCCCGCACCTGAACTCTTTCAATTCTTGTCTAGGAGAATCTCATGTCTGGAGGAATCGAGAACAAGGTCGTCGTCATCACCGGTGCCAGCAGTGGCCTCGGTGAAGCGACGGCACGCCATCTTGCCGCACGAGGCGCTTCCGTGGTCCTGGGTGCACGCCGGTCACACCGCATCGGCGCCCTTGTCCAGGAACTGACCGCCGCTGGGCACAAAGCCAAGGCCGTTACTACGGACGTCACCGACGCCGGCCAGGTCCAGAACCTGGTGAACACGGCGGTCCGGGAATTCGGCCGCATCGACGTGATGCTCAACAATGCGGGCCTCATGCCGTTGGCCCCGCTCGAACGGCTCAAGGTCGACGAATGGGACCGGATGATCGACGTCAACATCAAGGGCGTCCTTTACGGCATCGCGGCCGCGCTTCCGTACATGAAGGAGCAGCGATCGGGGCACATTATCAATGTCTCATCCGTATACGGCCATGTGGTCGACCCGGGTGCGGCGGTCTATTGCGCCACCAAGTTCGCGGTGCGTGCGATATCCGAGGGTCTGCGGAAAGAGGTGAAACCCTACAATATCCGCACTACGGTGATCTCGCCGGGCGCTGTCAGCACAGAGTTGCTCGAGCATATCAGCGAGAAGGATATCCAGCAGGGGACCAGGGACTTCGTGAGCAAGATCGCCGTGGGTCCAGATACGTTTGCCCGAACGGTCGCCTTCGCGATCAACGAGCCCGACGACGTCGATATCAACGAGATCTTGTTCCGGCCGACCGCCCAGCCGGTTTGACTTGGAAGGGGTTATGCTTCGATATCTTAAGGCCCGGCTCCGCCATTTCCGGGTCGGCTATGCCTTCCTCAACCCAGCCCTAAACCGCTTGCCGTTTGCCACATAATGCGCGGCCGAGGCGCGCAGCCTGGCGACTGCGGCCTCGTCGAGCATCCTGACGACGCGCGCGGGCGAGCCGACGATCAGCGAATTGTCGGGAAATTGCTTGCCTTCGGTGACCAGCGCGCCGGCGCCGACCAGCGAGTTGTTGCCGATCTTCGCGCCGTTCAGCACGATGGCGCCCATGCCGATCAGGCTGTTGTCGCCGATCGTGCAGCCATGCAGCAAGGCGCGATGGCCGATCGTGCAGCCTTGGCCGACGGTCAGCGGAAAGCCGGCGTCGGTGTGCATGATTGTGTGCTCCTGCACGTTTGTGTCGGCGCCGACGACGATCGGCTCGTCGTCGCCGCGGACGACGACGCCGAACCAGAAGCCGGCATTGCGGCCGATCCTGATATTGCCGATCAGGGTGGCATCGGGCGCGATCCAGTTGCTGTCGGCGTCCTCGAAGGCGGGCGCTTTTCCGTCAATCGCGTAGATCGGCATTGCTGTCTCCAGATCGTCTCACACCGACAAGCTGCCAGACCCTAGAAGCGAAGCCGCCCAGGACGCAATGGCGATCACCACCATGCCCAGCGCCAGCGCCCAGATGGTCGCCGTACAACCGCAGGAGATCAGCCCCAGCACCGAGATGCGACGCTCGCGCCAGCCGTCCAGCGCCTCGTTGGCAAACATCAGCGGCCCGGCGCAAGCCGTCGCGGCGAGCGAGCGCAGCATGTGCTTCGACGATACATAGGGCTGGACGAAGGCAAGCCTACGGCCGGCGATCAGCTCCATCGCCGATCCGGCGAGGCCGCAAGCCGTCAGCCCAGCCATAAAACTGAATATGATTTGTTCGACCGGGCCCATCTTTACCCTCCGTTTACCATGAAATCGCAAAGTCGCCTGCAAAAGCTGCGAAGCAAGAGCCGTGCCGGGCCGAGATGTGCCGCTCAGGCACACCCGATGGACGTTAAACGAGGGTCGCGATGAAGCAGGCAGCCGCCACAGAGGGCCCGCAACTCAGCGTCGTCGATTCGACGCTGATGAAGCGAGTGTTTTATGCGTTCGCGACGCTGGCGCTGCTTTCGGTGGCGATCAGCCTTGGCGGCAAATGGTTCGGCCGCTCGATCGCCATGGCCGGGTACACCGACGGCACCACGGTCCACAAGGTCGTCATCGGCAACAACGTCATCGCCGTGCCGGCCAATGTCATCCGCTTTGCCCAGGCCCGGCGCGACGGCATCGCCTCGCGGCTCGACCTCTATCTGCGCTATCCCGAGATGGACGGCTACAGCGAGGCTGCCCGCAACGACTTCAATCACACCGGACCCAGCAAGGACATCGTCTTCCTGTCGTTCGAGCCGCAGATGATGTCGCGCGACATGAGCGGCCGCTTCGCGCCGATCTACAGCGCGCTGATCGCCAAGCCGGGTACGCCCGGCCCTGGCGGCACCACGCTTTACGCCTTCAGCGAAAAATCAGGCTATCTCAACGAAGTGCTGGCGGTGGCAAACCGCCCCGGCAAGGATCCGTTCGTCGCACGCTGCCTGAGCGGCCCGAGCGCGGACGAATCGCTGGCGCCCTGCGAACGCGACATCCTGGTCGGCGACAATCTCAGCCTCACCTACCGCTTCCCCCGGGAGTTCCTTGGCGACTGGCAGGGGCTCGACGCGGCGATTTCGGGCGAGGCGGCACGTGGGCTGAAGACCGGGCGGTAAGCAACGAAACGAGCCGCTCCGTAGCGATCCTTCGCGCCCCTCTCTGTCCTGCCGGACATCTCCCCCACGAGGGGGAGATCGGCCGTCATCTTGGCTTTCGCCAATCTCCAATGTTGCAGGAAGAGTGCAGCGCCGAGGCTGCCAATCTCCCCCCTCGTGGGGGAGATGGCCGGCAGGCCAGAGGAGGGCGCTGTCCCGCCGGCGTCCTGCAAGGTTCCGTACCGCCGCAGCGCTTGAGGCGTAGCGGCCAGCTAAAACCCCAGCTCAGGCCAGATCGATGTCGAGGATCGCCATCGAGAAATTATAATCGCCGTCGTCCTCGTCCTTGAAGACGATGCCGAGGAACTCGTCGCCGACATAGACCTCGGCCGAATCTTCCTTGCGCGGCCGCGCCTTCACTTCGAGTTTGGGGTTCTGGAAGGTGCGCTTGAAATAGGCGTCCAGCTTTCTGATTTCGTCCGGCTTCAACAGTCTTCTCCGATCGTCGCTTGCTAAAGTGCGTCGCGTCTGAAGAGATCGACGCGACGCGCTTTAAATCTTGCTTCATGCATGTCGTAATCCCAAAACCGCTGGGCACCTTCGGGTCAAGCCCGAGGGCATGCTTTTGGCGACATGCATTGGTGAGCGCGCTTCTGGCACGTCGACAATGGCCATGTAAAGGCAAGCCGGCATGGGGGGCAGGAATTCAGCCCCTGCCCGAGCACTCAGATGTCGAAGCTGACGACGTGGTCCATCGTCTGCGATGGCAACAGCTGGTCCATCTGCCGCGAAGGCTGGTCGCAGCCGGTCTCGCCGACGACGCGGGCCGGCACGCCGGCAACCGTCTTGTTGTGCGGTACCGGCGACAGCACCACCGAGCCGGCCGCGATCTTCGAGCAATGGCCGATCTCGATGTTGCCGAGGATCTTGGCGCCGGCGCCGATCAGCACGCCGTAGCGGATCTTGGGATGGCGGTCGCCGCCGGCCTTGCCGGTGCCGCCCAGCGTCACGCCGTGCAGGATCGACACGTCGTCCTCGATCACCGCCGTCTGGCCGACGACGAGGCCGGTGGCGTGGTCGAGGAAGATGCCCTTGCCGATGCGGGCGGCCGGATTGATGTCGGTCTGGAACACCGAGGACGACCGGCTCTGCAAATACAGCGCGAAATCCTGGCGGCCCTGGTTCCACAGCCAATGCGCCAGCCGGTGCGTCTGGATGGCATGAAAACCCTTGAAGTAGAGCACCGGCATGATGAAGCGGTCGCAGGCCGGATCGCGATCGTAATAGGCCTGGATGTCGACGCGCACCGTCGTCGACCAGTCCTTGTCGTCGGTCGCCATCGCTTTGAATGTCTGGCGGATGAGGTCGGAGCCGATGTCCTGATGGGCGAGGCGCTCGGCCAGCCGGTGAATGACCGCTTCTTCCAGGTTTTCCTGATTGAGGATGGTCGAATAGAGGAACGCCGCCAGCAGCGGATCGCGGTTGACCGCTTCCATCGCTTCGTCGCGGATCGAACGCCAGATCGGATCTACCGGCTGCACCCTGGTCGGACGGGAAATCGTAACGCTGTTCATCTGATGTCTCCGGCCATCCAATGTCTCGGCCATCCAATGTCTCGGTTGGCGGCTTGCCTATTCTCCGGCCGCACCTATAAGCCAGATCATAGCACGGGTGAACTCAATTTTCCTTAGTGCTTCGTCAAATGGATTTGGTTGGCGGAATTTCAAGCAGCCATGGAAAACGCAACCTTGATGGACGAGACCCTGAAGCGCGAGCTTTCCGCGCTGTATGAGGCCGAAGATCGCCACTACCACGACCTTGGCCATATCGAGGCGATGCTAGCGCTAGCCAACGATTACAAGGCATTGCTGCATGATCCTGAAGCAGTCGAAGCGGCGATCTGGTTTCACGACGCGATCTACGACAGCCGCGCCAAGGACAATGAGGCGAGGAGTGCCGCACTTGCCGAGACAAAGCTCGCCGGCCGCGCCGATGCACAACGCCTCGGCCACATCGCGGCGATGATCACTGCCACCGCCGGCCACGAATTGCCGCCCCTTGGCGACCAGCATTCGGTTCGCGACGCGGCGCTGTTCCTCGACATGGACCTGGCGATCCTGGGTGCTGCGCCCGAGGCGTTCGACGCTTATGAACAGGCGGTCCGCCGCGAATATAAGTGGGTCGATGAGCCGATGTGGCGGGCCGGCCGTGCCGCAGTGCTAGAGGGCTTCCTCGCGCGTCCGCATATCTTCCACAGCGAGGAATTCCGCCGGCGCTTCGAAACCCAGGCCCGGCATAACATGGCGCGCTCGCTCAGGGCGTTGGGGCACAGCCCGCGCCGATCGTAGCCCGACGCGTCGGCCACTTGCGTCCGGAAGATTTGCCCGAAATCACGTAAACGCGCCTATGGTCGATGCCATTGCCCACAGCATGAACACCCCGGCGGCAAGCGACGCGCCGTTGACCACGATGCCAGCCAGGCCGAGCAAACGATTGTCGTTTGGACGACCCAGCGCCATCAGCCCGAAGACCGCGCCGGTAAGATGCGCCAATGGCCCGACCAGGAAAAATACCGCCATGAAGAAGCCTGTCACACTGTGCTGGATAAGCACGGACGCGTCGCTCGGCATTGCCATCAACGCGGTGATCGCTATCGCGCCTGCCACCAATGCAGCCAGCCCTAGAACAACCGACCATTCGCCGAACCTGCTTTTCGCAACGACGCCCAGCAAAGCGGCGTCGCTTCTTCCCCATTGTGCCATCGTACCCTCTGCCCCTCGTTCAGCGCGTGGCGGGTTTGAACCGATCCACGCGTCACGCTTAGTTACTTCCGTATCGTTGCAAAACCGCTAAGAACCCCAGCTTCAGGCCCAATGGCCGCTTTTGGGGAGCCATCCATCAAAACCGATGCTCGGCATAAAACTCCAGCACGCGCTGCTTGAAGGTCTTGTCGCCGACCGCCAGCATATGGTCGCGGCCTTCGATGTGAAAAGCCCTGGCGTTGGGCATCAAAGCGGCGAGTTCATCCGGCGAGCCGCCGATGTCGTCCTTGGTTCCCACCGCAATCAAGGTCGGCTGGGCAATGCGGGCAATGTCGGCCTCGCTCAGCAATTCGCGCGAGGTGGCGATGCAGGCGGCGAGCGCGCGGCGATCGCTGCGGGTCTGATCGGCGAAGGCGCGGAACGAGCGGCCGCGCGGATCGCTGGTGCCTGCCGGATCGTCGGCCAGAAGGGCGTCGGCTATCGGATCCCAGTCGCCGACGCCGTCGACCATGCCGATGCCGAGACCGCCGAAGACCAGCGTCGCCACCTTCTCCGGGTCGGAGAGCGCCAGGAAGGCCGATATGCGCGCGCCCATCGAATAACCCATGACATGAGCGCGTTCGATGCCGAGATGGTTCAAAAGCGCTGCCGCGTCCGACGCCATTTTTGCCGGCGTGTAGTCGGCTTCGTCATAGCTCTTCGACGACGACCCATGGCCGCGATTGTCGAAGGCGATGGCACGGTAGCCGGCGTCGTTCAGCGTCTTGAACCAGCCGGGCGACACCCAGTTGACGTAATGGCTCGAGGCAAAGCCGTGGATCATCAGCACCGGATCGCCCTGCCCCGATGCCGGCTGGCGGTCAAGGAAAGCAAGGTCGAAACCGTCATGGGAGAAGAACTGCATCGGCCGAAGATCCTGCCCGCTCAGTCGGAATCGACACTCGGCGCATCGCCCTTGTCGGGCGGCGGCATGGCCGGCCCCGGCGCCGTGCCGATGGCGGGATGGCGCAGCAGGTCGCCGTCCTTAATGCCCTTTTTGGCGGCGGTGCCTGCCTTGAGCTCGAGCACAAAGCGCACAGGTTCGTCCGGCGAGATGATCGCCTCCGACTGCGGCTCGCCTTGCTCGATCGCCCGGATCCGGCCGTCCTGGCCGACGAAGATCAGGTCGAGCGGCATCGGCGTGTTCTTCATCCAGAAACTCACATCCTGCGGCGCGCCGAACACGAACAGCATGCCGTGATTGTCGGCCATGTGGCGGCGGAACATCAGGCCGGCTTCGCGCTCGGCGGGCGTATCGGCGATTTCGACGGAAAAAGAACGCTCGCCGGCCTTCGTCACCGCGACCAGCGGCGCCGGATCGACGGGAAGGATCATCGCCTTGCCGTCGGCGGAACTCGGTTGCTGAAAATAGAAGAACGCACTTGCGGCGAC
Organism: Mesorhizobium sp. M0800; assembly: GCF_040320095.1. Taxonomy (NCBI): domain Bacteria; kingdom Pseudomonadati; phylum Pseudomonadota; class Alphaproteobacteria; order Hyphomicrobiales; family Phyllobacteriaceae; genus Mesorhizobium; species Mesorhizobium sp. M0800. The sequence goes on along the minus strand of NZ_JAMYOZ010000017.1, from coordinate 15,455 downwards.
GATGAGGAAAATCCCGGCGCAGAGCGCGCCCGCCGTCACCCGGTTCCTGTGAGCCATATGAAATCCTCGGCCGGAACTAATGCGAGACCGGCAAGGTACCCATATCGGGGTGAATTTCGGCAGCCATAAGGCCTTTGTCGCCGCGTCCGAAGCGGACCAGCACCACCTGGCCCGGCCGGAGTTCGGTGATGCCGTAGCGGCGCAGCGTCTCCATGTGGACGAAAATGTCCTCGGTGCCCTCGCCCCGGGTCAGAAAGCCGAACCCCTTGGTGCGGTTGAACCATTTGACCAGCGCCCGTTCGAGGCCGCTTTCCGGCGTCACCGCGACATGGGTGCGCTGCTCCTGCATCTCCGCCGGATGCACCGCCGTGGTGACATCCATCGAGAGCACGCGGAAAGCCTGCAGCCCGCGCTCGCCCTGCTTGACTAGGCAGACGACGCGGGCGCCTTCCAGGGCGGTCTGAAAACCGTCCTTTCGAAGGCATGTCACATGGAGGAGGATGTCGCCCGAAGTACCATCATCGGGAAGGATGAAACCGTAGCCCTTGGCCACATCGAACCATTTGATGGCGCCGGCGATTTCGACGAGATCGGCCGTATCGGCGCTCTCATCCCGCTTCAACGCATCGTTACCGGCCCCGTCCCGCCCCATGAAAGAGGCCTTTTCCCCCATAAGAACGCCCCCTTTTTTCAACAAACACCGCAACTGATTCTTGGTATCAGATTAACACCGCGGCTTCCGGTGTGTGCAAGACCTGACGTGCCTTTTTTCACGGTTCCATACAGGAATAGCGGATTTGCCGTTTGCCGGCGCCGGCAAACGTGGCCAATTGCCCTTTGGCCGGGCCGCCCCTATGTTGCGCCGCAACGCAACATAAGGAGGAAATCATGCGCTATCTGCACACCATGGTCCGCGTCGCCGACATCGATGCTTCGCTCGATTTCTACTGCAACAAGCTTGGCCTCAAGGAAGTGCGCCGCCATGAAAACGAGCAGGGCCGCTACACGCTGATCTTCCTCGCCGCCCCCGAAGACGAGCAAAGCGGCATCAGCGAGAAAGCGCCGCTGGTCGAGCTGACCTACAATTGGGACCCGGAAGACTACAAGGGCGGCCGCAATTTCGGCCATCTCGCCTATGAGGTCGACGATATCTACGCCACCTGTCAGCGGCTGATGGACAATGGCGTTACCATCAACCGGCCGCCGCGCGACGGCAACATGGCGTTCGTCAAATCGCCGGACGGCATCTCGATCGAGCTGTTGCAGAAAGGTCCGGCCAAGCCGACGGCCGAGCCGTGGGCGTCGATGCCGAACACCGGCAGCTGGTAACCGATCACGCCATGTTGAACGAACGCAGGCGGCCCTGGTTCGGTTTTCGCGTCCGTATTCCCAAGGAGAATTCATTCATGCCGACCAGCCATGTCGACGTCGCCACCGAACATGCCAGCCGCTATCTGCAGCAGCTGTGCAAACATTGGGCGCACAAGTTTCCCGTCGAATTCGACCCGAACCACGGCACCATCGATCTGACGCTCGGCCGCACGGTTCTCGATGCCGACCCGGCTGCGCTGCACATTGCAGTGACGACCGATGAAGCCGGCTCGCTCGAGCGCCTGGAAACGGTCGTCGCCGAGCACATCAAGCGCTTCGCCTTCCGTGAAGACCTGGCATTCGACTGGAAACGCGCTCCGGCCGCGTAGACGACCTGTCAACCGCCGGCCTGGGCCATGTCCAGCAGCATCAGCACGGTGCGCCAATTGCGCGCCGTGCCCGGCACCTTCAGAACGCGCGGAATGAGATTGGCAAACACCGATTTGCCGAGCCCGTCAGGCGCATGCAGGTAGAGCACGTCGCCCTTGATCTCGAAGCGTTCTGGCCCGGTGCATTTTTCCGCCAGCCGGGCGACCTCCTCGGCGGTCGGCCGGCGCTCCAGCGCATAGGCATGCAGCTTGGTCGGCTCGCCGGCCACTTCCGGATAGGGATTGTCCGCCGCCAGCCGCTCGAGCCAGCCGAGATCGCGCACCATGATGCGTGAATGGAACCCCCATTTCTTCTCGAATTCCGCTTCCAACCGCTTGGTCAGCGTCGCCGCATCGCCATCTGGCGACCGGAACACGGCGTTGCCGCTCTGCACATAGGTGGCGACATCGGAGAAGCCGAGATGCTCGAAAAATGACCTGAGTTCCGCCATCTTGACGATGCGGTTGCCGCCGACGTTGATGCCGGAAAACAGCGCGATAAAAACGTTCGCCGGAGCGTTCGGAAGATCGTTGCTGCTCATATGATGAACCCGGCGAGCGTCTCGTTGTCTGTGATGTCCTGGTAATGGACGCTCTCGGCGTCGAAATTCGCCTTGAGCAGGTCGAAATTGCGGCGGTCCTTGGTTTCGATGCCGATCAGCACCGAACCGAAATTGCGCGCCGATTTCTTCAAATATTCGAAGCGGGCGATGTCGTCGTCGGGACCCAGCAATTCGAGGAAATCGCGCAGCGCGCCGGGCCGTTGCGGAAAGCGGATGATGAAGTATTTCTTCAAGCCCTCGAAGCGCAGCGCCCGTTCCTTCACATCCGGCAGCCGCTCGAAATCGAAATTGCCGCCCGACACCACGGCAACGATGGTCTTGCCCCTGATTTCCTTCCTGGAAAAATCTTTGAGCGCATCGATCGCCAGCGCGCCGGCCGGCTCGAGCACGACGCCTTCGACATTGAGCATTTCGATCATGGTCGCGCAGAGCCGGTTTTCCGGGATCAGCCGCACGGTGTCGGCGGCAAACTCCCTGAGGTGGCGCAGCGGCTCGCGGCCGATCTCGGCCACCGCTGCGCCGTCGACGAAATTGTCGACCTTGGCGAGCTTGACCCGCTTTCCGGTGGCGAGGCTCTCGCTCAGGCTCGGGGCACCGGCCGGCTCGCAAAAGACGAAACGTGTTTCTCGCTGCTGGTCGGCGAAATAATGGGTGACGCCGGCGGCCAGGCCGCCGCCGCCGACCGGCAGCATGACGATATCAGCCATGCGCGCACCGGGCATCTGGCTTGATATTTCGTAGGCGACGGTCGCCTGCCCTTCGATGATGTCCTTATGGTCGAACGGCGGCACCATGTGGGCGCCGGCAGTTTCGGTGAATTCGAGTGCGGCGCGGTAGCAGTCGTCGAAAAAATCGCCGACCAGCCTGATCTCGACGAAGACGCCGCCGAACAGCCGCGTCTTGTCGATCTTCTGCTGCGGCGTGGTCACCGGCATGAAGACGACGCCCTTCTTGCCGAAATGGTGGCAGACGAAGGCAAAGCCCTGCGCGTGATTGCCGGCCGAAGCGCAGACGAACAGCTCGGCAGCGTTGCCGGCGGCGAGCATCTTGCGGAAGAAGTTGAAGGCGCCGCGGATCTTGTAGGAGCGCACCGGCGTCAGGTCCTCGCGCTTCAGCAGCACCCGCGCGCCGGTCTTCTTCGACAGATAGTCGTTTTCCTGCAGCGGCGTTTCGGGAAAGATCTCGCGGATCGCGGCAGCGGCGGCAGCGACGCGAGAGGAGAAACTAGTCATGGCAAGAGCACTCCACAGGCTACGCGAGTTCGGTCCCGCTATTGCATATCCGGCCTCGTGAAGCCATTGTCCGGCCGCCCCGAAGGGGCATTTCCGGAATCAACGTAAGCATTTGGGGGCGTTTGCTCATGCCTGTCGCATCGGTTGCCCGGAAAACCGTGTCGCTGCCGGAATTCGGCGAGCCGACGGTGATGCCGCTGGTTACGCGCGCCACCTATGAGGTCCGCATCGCGGCACTGGTCGCGCGCGGCGGGTTCGATGCCTTCGTCGTCTATGGCGACCGCGAACATGCGGCCAATGTCGCCTATCTCTGCGGCTACGATCCGCGCTTCGAGGAGACGCTGCTGGTCATCGTTCCCGGCAAGCCGCCGAAACTGCTGGTCGGCAACGAGGGCTGGGGCTATGCCGAGATCTGCGATGGGCCGTACGAGCGCGTGCTCTACCAAACGTTTTCGCTGCCGGCGCAGCCGCGCGACCGCTCGCAGGCGCTTTCCGACATCCTTGCCGATTGCGGCCTGAAGCCCGGCCAGCGTATCGGCGCCATCGGCTGGAAACCGCTCGGCCCCGGCGATGCGGGTTTTGGCGAAACGACGCTCGACCTGCCGTCCTTCATCGCCGACACGTTGCGCAGCCTTGCCGGCGACAGGGGCACGGTCGTCAACGCGGCGAACCTTTTGATGAACCCCGCCGACGGTCTGCGCGCCATCAATGAGGCCGACCAACTGGCGGCGTTCGAATTCGCCGCGACCTATTCCTCGCAAGGCCTGCGCAATGTCCTGCAAGGCATCGAACCCGGCATGACCGAATTGCAGGCGGCGCGGCTGATGGGCATCAACGGGCTGCCGCAATGCTGTCACCCGATGCTGTCGGCCGGCAAGCGTGCGGCCTATGGCCTGCCGAGCCCGCGCCTCGACATCATCAAGCGCGGCGACCCGATCACCATGGCCTATGGCATCCAGGGCTCGCTCAATGCCCGCGCCGGTTTTCTGGTCGAGGACGCGGCCGAGCTTCCGAGGGGCATCCAGGACTATGTCGAGAAGCTGGTCGCGCCCTATTTCTGCGCCGTCGTCGACTGGTACGAGACGGTCGGCATCGGCGTTCCCGGCGGCGCGTTGTGGCAAGCGGTGCACGACCGCATCGGCGATCGGTTCTTCGGCGTAGCGCTCAACCCCGGCCATCTCATCCATATCGACGAATGGATGCATTCGCCGGTATTTTCCGGCTCCGACATCAGATTGAAGTCGGGCATGGCCTTGCAGGTCGACATCATCCCGGCGACCGGCACCGACTATTTCACCACCAACATCGAGGACGGCATCGCGCTGGCCGACGAGGCGCTGCGCGAAGAGATCGCCGCGCGCTATCCCGAAGCCTGGCGCCGCATCGAGGCGCGCCGCGCCTTCATGACCGACGTGCTCGGCATAAGGCTGAAGCCGGAAGTGCTGCCGTTTTCCAACATTCCGGCGTTCCTGCCGCCGTTCTGGCTTTCGCGCAACAGTGCGATGGCAGTCGCGAGGCGCTGAGCGCATTTCGGCGCCTGCGACTTACTTCCGCCGCACTTGGCCTGTCCGGGAGGTGCGGCGGAGGTGGATGGGCCTTTGGTCAGGCCGGAGTGGAATTGCTTAAGTGCCCTTGAAGACGATTTGCATCATTCTCATTGCCGCGCTGCTCGCCGGCTGCGGCGGGCGCCAAACCGAGGAACTGCTCGGCAGCGCCATGATGGCGGTGCCGGTGACGGAAATCGCCGGCAACCACTCGATCTTCATCGCAACCACGCGCAAGCGCTCCGACGATCCCGACAAGGTCTTCGACGGCGAGCGCTCGGCGACGCTGAACTATGCCCGCGTCAACGTCACCGTCCCCGGTATCCACAAGACAGGCCAGATCGAGCGGCGCTCGCGCGGCAAGTCGGACGATCCGGCCAAATACTTCATGGCTTCCGAGGTCGTCGGATACGACACCCAGCCGAAATTCTCCAGCGCGCTCAGCGCCGACATCGCGGCGCGCGGCGGCCGCGTCATGGTCTTCGTCCACGGCTACAACACCGGCTTCGACGACGCGGTCTACCGCGTCACCCAGATCACCCATGATTCCGGCTATCCGGGCACGCCGGTGCTGTTTTCCTGGGCGTCGGGCGCCAAGACCACCGATTATGTCTACGACAAGGAAAGCGCCAGCGTTGCCCGCGACCAGCTGGAAGTGACGCTGAGAATGCTGGCGCAGACCGGCGCGCGGCGCATCGACATCGTTGCCCATTCGCTGGGAACCTGGGTCACCATGGAGGCGCTGCGCCAGCTCGCCATCACCGGCGACCGCGATCTCGGCGGCAAGCTCGGCGACGTCGTGCTGGCCTCGCCCGACATCGACGTCGACGTGTTCAAGAGCCAGATGCGCCGCTACGGCAAGCCGGACAAGCCGTTCATCCTGCTGCTCTCCGACGACGACCGGGCGCTGCGGCTCTCCGGCCTGATAGCCGGCGCGCGGCCGCGCGTTGGCGACTACAAGGACGCCGCCGACCTCGCCAGCTATGGCGTGTCGGTCGTCGATCTCTCCAGCGTCAAGGGAGCCGACCGCTTCAACCACACCAAATTCGCGGACAATCCGGAATTGGTGCAGTTGATCGGCCAGAAGCTGCGCGAGGATGACGGGTTTGCCAGCGACCGCGAGGTGACCGACCGGATCGCCTCGGTCGGACAATAGCTGCATTGCGCGGCAGTGATTGTTGACCATTGCCGCACCATCGGAACAGTTTGAACTGGACCGTGCCGGGCTCTGCCTCTATCGAATAGGCCAAGACGTCTCCGGCTCGACGTCGCCTTTGCGGGAGCCCGCGTGACCGTGCCTTCGAAGATCTTTCTCGTCGTTGCGTTCGCGCTCGCGCTGGCAGGCTGCGCCGGCCAGAACACGCACGATCTGCTCAACAAGACGACAATCACCGTGCCTGCTTCCGACATTGCCGCGACGCACAAGATCTTCGTCGCCACAACCCGGCAAAAGGCAATGAAAGAGCCCCGGCAGGTGTTCGACGGCGACCGTTCGCCGACCACCAGCTTTGCCAGCGTCGAGGTGACGGTGCCCAAAATTCACCAGCTCGGCGCCATCGAGCGGGTCAAGGGCTCGGCCAACAGCGATCCGGCGAAGGATTTCACGGCGACCGGCGTCACCTTCTACGAAGGCGCGCCGCAATTCGCCAAGGCGGTCGGCGCCGATATCGCGATGCGCGGCGACCGCGCGCTGGTTTTCGTGCACGGCTTCAACAACGGCTTCGACGACGGTATCTACCGGCTGACGCAGATCGCGCATGACACGAAATATCCGGGCACGCCGGTGCTGTTTTCGTGGGCGTCGAGCGGCAAGACGACCGGCTACATCTACGACAAGGAAAGCGCCAATGCGGCGCGCGACGATCTCGAAGCGACGCTGCGCATGCTCGCCAAGAGCCGCGCCAAGAGCATCGACATCATTGCCCATTCGATGGGGACCTGGGTGACCATGGAAGCATTGCGCCAGCTTGCCATCACCGGCGACCGCGACCTCGGCGGCAAGCTCGGCTACGTCATCCTGGCCTCACCCGACATCGACGTCGACGTGTTCAAGAAGCAGATGATCCGCTACGGCAAGCCCGACAAGCCGTTCGCCGTGCTGCTTTCGGGCGACGACCGGGCGCTCAGGCTGTCGACCCTGATCTCCGGCGACAAGCCACGCGTCGGCGACTATGGCGACGCGGCCGACCTCGCCAGCTATGGCGTCTCGGTGGTCGACCTGACCAAGACCAAGGGCGGCGACCGGCTGAACCACGCCAAATTCGCCGACAACCCGTTCCTGGTGCAGCTGCTCGGCGACCGCCTGCGCGCCCCGGCGGGCCTCGCCTCCGAAGAGACCGCGCCGGCCCAGCTCGACAATCTCGGCCAGGGCCTCGGCAAGGCCGTCGGCTCGGTCGCCGAAATCGTCATCACCACGCCGTTCAAAGTGCTGACCATCGCCACCGGCGGGTGAGCAGACCTCTGCTGCCAATCGGCAACGTTGGTGGTTGGCCGCGAGTCAATAAAAACGCCCTGTAGCGATCCTTCGCGCCCCCCTCTGTCCTGCCGGACATCTCCCCCTCTAGTGGGGAGATTGGCCGCCACTTTCGGCTTTCGCCAATCTCCAACTCTGACGAACAACGCGCTGTCGACGAAACTGCCAATCTCCCCCCTTGAGGGGGAGATGTCCGGCAGGACAGAGGGGGGCGCTGTCCCTCCAGGGTTCAGTGATTCTTCAAACGAACAAATCAACCTTCTGGAAAGTCGTCACGTCGATCAGGCCGACGTCGGAAATCCTGAGCTCGGGGATGACGACCAGCGCCAGCAGCGAGTGCTGCATGTAGGCGTTGTTGAGCGAGCAGCCCATCTGGCGCATGGCGTCGCTGAGTTGGTCCGCCTTGGCGGCGACGATTTCGGCGCGCTCGTCCGACATCAGCCCGGCGATCGGCATCTCGACCAGCGCCAGCTCCTTGCCCTTGGAGAACAGCACGACGCCGCCGCCGACCTCGCCCAGCCGGTTCACGGCCAGAGCCATATCCTGCTTGTTGGTGCCGACGACGATGATGTGGTGGGCATCATGCGCCACGCTCGAGGCCATGGCGCAGTCGCCGATATAGCCGAAGCCGGAGACGAAGGCGTTGGTGACGCCGCCGGTGCCCTTGTGACGCTCGATCAGCGCGATCTGGCAGATATCGTTGCGGCGGTCCATGGCGACCAGCCCGTCCTCGACGGCAAGATCGGCCTCCAGCGCCCGCGTCGGCGCCTGGTTTTCGATGACGCCGATGACGCGCACCCGCACCTCGTTGGCGCCCATGGGTGCCGCGATGTCGAAGTCGCCGGCCTTGAGCTTCCTGCCGAGCTTGACGGTGTTCTTCGCCGTCTTCGGATAGTTGTAGGCCGGAATGTCAATTTCGAGCTTGCCGCCCTTGGCCAGCCTGACGCCGCGGCCATAGACCTCGTCGATGGTCATTTCGGCCAGGTCGGAGATGATCAGCAGATCGGCGAGCCGTCCCGGCGCGATCGAGCCGATCTCGCGCTCCAGCCGGAAATGCTGGGCGGTGTTGAGCGTCGCCATCTGGATCGCCGTCACCGGCGTCAGCCCTTGGCTGATGGCGTGGCGCACGACCCGGTCCATATGGCCTTCGTGCACCAGCGTACCGGAATGGCTGTCGTCGGTGCACAGGATGAAGTTGCGCGGGTCGAGGCCGCTCTCGGTCACCGCCTTGATCTGCGAGGCCACGTCGTACCAGGCCGAGCCCAGCCGCAGCATCGCCTTCATGCCCTGGCGGACGCGCGCGATGGCGTCCTCGGCGCGCGTGCCTTCGTGGTCATCCTCCGGGCCGCCGGCGACGTAGCCGTGAAACGGCAGGCCGAGATCGCGCGAGGCATAATGCCCGCCGACGGTCTTGCCGGCCCTCACCGTCGCCGCGATCTCGCCCGACATCACCGGATCATTGGCGGCGACGCCCGGAAAATTCATCACCTCGCCGAGCCCGATGATGTTCTCCCAGGTCATCGCCTCGGCAACGTCGGCGACGGTCAGCTCGGCGCCGGCATGCTCGAGCCCCGGGGCGGAGGGCACGCAGGACGGCATCTGCACGAGCACGTTGACCGGCATGGCGACGGCCTCGTCATGCATCAGCCGCACGCCCGGCAGGCCGAGCACGTTGGCGATCTCATGCGGATCGATGAACATCGAAGTTGTGCCATGCGGGATCACCGCGCGGCAGAATTCCGTCACCGTCACCATGCCGCTCTCGACATGCATATGCGCGTCGCAAAGCCCCGGCACCAGATAGCGGCCGCCGGCATCGACCACCTTGGTCCCCTGGCCGATGGCATGGCCGGCGTTCGGCCCGCAATAGGCAAAGCGGCCGCCGGCAATGGCGATGTCGGTGCCGGCGATGATCTCGCCCGAATGGACGTTGACCCAGCGCCCGTTGCGGATGACGAGATCGGCGGGTTTGCGGCCCATAGCGACATCGACCAGATGCGTCGCCATCTCGGCCCAGGGTTTTGGTTTCGTCGCATTGGCGGTCTTCGGCATCAACAGGCTCCTCTTTGCCCGACTGTGCCAAGCCGCGAGGATTTTGACCAGCGAGGAAGTAAGCGCGGACGGCGAAGTTGCAGATCTCCCCCCTTGAGGGGGAGATGTCGCCGAAGGCGACAGAGGGGGTCGGGACGTCCTGACGCGAACCTTTACCGCGAACAAAACAGGCTGGCGCTCGATGCGCGACGACCCCCTCTGGCCTGCCGGCCATCTCCCCCTCAAGGAGGGAGATCGATGCGCCATGGCTTTCGCCAATCGTCAAGGGCATTTTGTGCCGGCCACAGCAACTTTGTTCTTGCTTTGTGCCGGCAGCTATGCTACTAATTTGGGTATGGTGCCAATTGGCTCCAACGACCCGTCCTCCCGAGACGGGTTTTTTGTTATTGCGCCATTCATGGCAAATGGCCCAGGCGGAATACGATTCCGTTGCGGCCAATCAGCTTTCGTCTCGTTAGAGGATCCTTCCGAATCGACGGTCGCGGAGTTTGACGCACTCCATCGTTCGAGCCTTCGGCCGGTTCACTCAATTCGATCCCGAACTGTCACTTTTTGCTTGGGTCGTCCGCCGGGTTGACGTAGGTGATCTTGAATGGCCCCTCGCCATGAACCTGGATAATCGTTTCGCTTGTCGTCCAGGCGAAGTGATTCATTCCGGCCGGCGCGACGCCGAAGCCGCCAGCAGTCAGTTCGACACCTTTCGCCTCGTCGAGCTTATCGCCCATTCCAATATGGAAGTTGCCGGAAAGCACCGTTACGTATTCCGTGGTGGGATGGTTATGTGCGGCAATTTTGTAGCCGGCGGGTGTCTTCAACCGCAGCACATAGGCGCCGTCCTTTGAGGGATCTCCAGCGACAACAGCCATTTCCGCGCCAGCGGGAATGACAGCTGGAGCAGGACCCCATTTGATGTCTTTGGCGTTCATCGGCATCTCATCGGCAAACAGAGGCGCCGTCCCAACAAGCAGCAGTGCCAGGGCAGAGGCAAGCTTGAGCATGACAATCTCCCAGTGTTTGTAGAGGACGGCGTCGAGTATCGGAGCGCCGATCCACTTGCCACTTCGAGCCTACCAGGGCAGAGCGCCCGAACGCATCCTGCGAACGGGGGACGCGCATTCGCGGTAGCCGCGGAAGCTGCCGCTAAAAACATTTCCCAGGTGAAACGATTTTGTTTGCACCACTGTAGGTGATCGGCCTCGCTAGCTTCCGGTGCCAGATTTGTCGACGGCAGAAGACGGCTTGACGGCCTTTGGCTGGCGGCTGAAAAGGGCTGGCCTGCGGACGTGGCGGAATTGGTAGACGCAAGGGACTTAAAATCCCTCGATCTCTGATCGTACGGGTTCGATTCCCGTCGTCCGCACCAGAGTTGAAAACGTTTAGAAAATTTGACAGCGCTCCGATAAAGGTTGAAGCGTCTTGGAAAGGTCGCTGGCGGGCTGGGCGAAAGTACCTACTGATTCATATGGCGGCTCAAATGAAGATAGATTTGCAATGATTTATCTGTTTTCGGGATTGACCGGTGCAAAGTTGTGCGCCTTGCTTCCTTGGGCTCGCACACTGATACGAATCGGCGACGCAGTGAGCATAGATTGAAATGACCAAGCTCCCAGTTGCGCTCGAGAGAGACCCAATCGCCAATGCGGTTTTTGAGATTAGGTTCTCATCGGACGTGACGGGAATTTCTGACATTCTGCCCGGACTGATGTTTACGAAACTTCGCGGACGCTACGACAGGGTGGTGACGCTACCGGCAGGAGAAATGCCAGCCGCCCTTCGAGCGCAGTTGCCAAACATCGAATACCAAGGCCTGAAAAGCCTTGTTGGCAAACGTTCGAACATCAATTTCGCCGAGCGCTCTTTGGTTATCGAGTTGGTGCACCCATATTGGGGCTGGAAAGCCTTTAAAGAATTGATATGTGAGATCCTCAGTACCGTTCGAGACACTGGATTGGTCTCAACGGTCGATCGTTGTTCCCTCCGCTACGTCAATATTCTGGAAGGCACAGGAAGCAATTCAGTTATGGACGTACTCAATGTGTCGGGCTCGGTCGGGAATTTTAAAATAAAAGAGGACGGTTTCCACTTGCGTGTGGAAACTATATTGGACGATGGTGCACTTGCAATCATACAGGTAGCGAATTCAGCCCTCATCGAAATCAAAGACAGCGTTTCAGACACCAAATTAAGCGGCATTTTGTTGGATGTTGATTGCATTTTGACGAGTTCTCTCGAAGATTTTTGGCGGGATTTTTCAGATATCATCGACATGGTTCATGCCGATGAGAAAAAGGTATTTTTTGGGATGCTGAACGACAGAACCTTAAAGGCATTCGGACCAAAGTGGGAATAGCTCGATGATGTTTGCGACGACAATGCCTGTGCAAACCAGCTCAACTATGACGTCGCAGGGGGCTCTGGCGTTGCTTGCAGCGCTAGCTCAATGCGCCACGCCTCTATCTTCTGCGCATGCTCAAGTTGCGCCGCGTCAAATCCTCGTCACGTACGAGAGGAGCGATTCCAGTTATGCGCCCAGAATGACCGTACGCGCCGCTGTTGAAGCTGATGAACTTCTTGCCTCCGATTTGAATTCCTTTTTCCGGAAGTTGGCCTCCGCACAGACGGATGTTGAGGAGGAGTTTTTGCCTGCCTTGTACGATAGACGATCCGATTTTTACACACTGCTTTAGATGTCCAACGTCTCATCGACTGCAGGTCTCTTGCCGGAAGAACTGGCAAAGGTGTTTCCACGTTATCTGACGGATGGAAGCAAGGAGGAGCTTCGCAGGCGAATCCAATCCTATCCAGACAATCACAATTTCTATTCGACTACCTGGGAGGGGCCCGCCGGGCCGATTCAAGGCGATGGATGGAACGGCTTTGTAAAGTTAGATTTTAGCACCGCAGAGCGATACCCCGTGGCGGGAATCGTAATTTCAAATAGCTGCGACATCGACGAGGACAACAAATCCCTACGAATGCGGAATATTGTGTTCGCCCCAATAGTTCCTCTTAGCAAGTATGCTGACCATCTGCGCTCGTTGGGAACACTCTCAAACGAAAAGGTTTCGAACCACCTACAGGCGATAAAAAGCCAACAGAAAACGGAGCTATTTTATCTGCCCGCTTCTAGGCGGACGCCCGAGGCGATCGTACAGTTCGATGACGTGGCCACACAGCCACTAGGCTCGTTCGCTGAGGCTCCCCAAAAGGAGCGCCTTTTCAGGCTCAACAATTATGGTTTTTACATTCTACTGATGAAATTCTCTATACATTTCACTCGCTTCGGCGAAGCGCTCGATCGAGCGGAATAGCTGCCTGTTCTGCGCTCCGGCATGGCCGCGAGCCCGCCTTTCCGGCGCTCATGTTTGCCGCGCTTGCTCGCGGCGTCTAGGTTCCAGCACGGATCAAGGCCCGATCGGGTTCAGCTTCAGGTGCTGGATCAAAATAATCGTCTTGGCGTCGATGATGCGACCGTCGTGGATGCCGGCCAGCGCCTCGTCGAGCGGCATTTCCAGAACTTCGATGTCCTCGCCTTCGTCGTGGGCGCCGCCGCCGTCGGAAATGCGGTCGGCGGGCGAATAGCGGGCGACGAAGAACCAGAGCCGCTCGGTCACGCTGCCGGGGCTCATATAGGGCGAAAACAGCCGCTGCACGTCCTTCAGACGGTAGCCGAGTTCCTCCTCGGCCTCCTTTCGGATGCAGGTTTCGGGATCGTCTTCGTCGAGCAGGCCGGCGCAGGCCTCGATCAGCGGCTCCTTGTGGCCGGTGACGTAGGCCGGGTAGCGGAACTGCCGCACCAGAAGCACCGTCGAACGCTCGGGATCGAAAGGCAGGATCACCGCGCCGTCGCCGCGATCGTAGGTCTGGCGGGTGTGCGTTTCCCATTTGCCGTCGCGCCGGCGGTAGTCGAAGACGGTCTTTTTCAAAACCGCCCACTCGTCGGAAAGGACTTCCTCAGAGCGGATGCGAATGCGATCTTCCATGGTGGACTCCCTGCTGCCGCGGCAAGGCGTAGCCGCGAACGGCGGTTCGTGCAATCGGGCCACCAATTGGTCCAGAGCGCCGGTTCACCGTCTCGTGTCTGGCGCTGGCACAATCGGCTGCATAAATAGCGGCAACCCTTTCCGGAGTTTTTTATGACCTCATCGCTTTTCCAGCCGATCACCCTCGACGGCCTGACCTTCCCCAACCGCATCGCGGTCGCGCCTATGTGCCAGTATTCGGCCGAGGACGGCTCGGCCAGCGATTGGCATCTCTATCACTGGATGAACCTGGCGATGTCCGGCGCCGGCATGGTTACCGTCGAGATGACCGATGTCGAACGGCGCGGCCGCATCTCGCATGGCTGTCTCGGCCTCTATTCCGAGGACAACGAGGCGGCGGCGCGACGCACGCTGGATGCAGCCAAGCGTGTCGCCGCACCGGGCACGAAATTCGGCACGCAGCTTGCCCATGCCGGCCGCAAGGCCTCGAACCGCAAACCCTGGGAGGGCGGCGGCCCGCTGCATGCCGATCAGGATCCGTGGCCGATCGTGTCGGCCTCGGCCATCGCCTACGACACCGGCTGGCAGGTGCCGCGGGCGCTGGAGGACGACGAGATACTGCAAATCATCGAACGCTTCGCCGAAGCAGCCCGGCGGGCCGAGCGCGCCGGCTTCGACTTCATCGAGCTGCATGCCGCGCACGGCTATCTGATCTTCCAGTTCCTGTCGCCGCTCTCCAACCGGCGCACCGACCGCTGGGGCGGCTCGCTGGAAAACCGCATGCGTTTCGCCGTCGAGATCGCCAAGGCGGTGAAGAAGGCGGTGCCCAGGCTGATGCTGGGCGCGCGTCTGTCGATCAAGGAATGGGTCGATGGCGGCTTCGAGGTCGAGGATGCGATCGAAGTGGCAAAAGCGCTGAAGGAAGCCGGCGTCGCCTATCTCTGCTGCTCGAGCGGCGGCAATTCACCGTTGCAGAAGCTGCCCTCCGGGCCCGGCTACCAGGTTCATCTGGCCGAAGCGGTGCGCAAGGCCGTCGGCATCCCGACGCGGGCCGTCGGTCTGATCGACGATCCGAAACAGGCCGAGGCGATCGTCGCCGACGGCCGCGCCGACATGGTGGCGCTGGCGCGCGCTTTCCTTGCCGATCCGCGCTGGGGCTGGCGCGCCGCGGCCACCTTCGGCGAAAAAATCCACCCGGCGCCGCAGCTGGCCCGCTCGGTGACGACGATGCAGCATTGGATGAAAGCGGCGAACTGATGACGGCGGCTCCTCGTCTCACCGGAAGGCGCGGGTAGTGTCTCAGTTTGAAATTTGACGGGCTGCTATTAGGCATCGGCCGACTGTCGCGCCACGCGCCGAACTCCTATATGCTTACCGGAAAGGATGGAGTGATTGAGCGGTGGTCCGATGCCTTGTCAGAATTGAAAACGAAGCAACGATGTGGACGTTCGCATCAATGCCTGTAGTAGGTGACCGGGTACACATGCCATCAGGCGATAGTCTGGCCATGTATGCGGTGACCGAGATAACGCATGTCCCGCAGCCGGCCACAGCAAGCGCGGAGAAAGTGCCGCTAGTGTTTGTCACTCTGGAAGGTGCAGGGGAGTAACAACAAAAAGAGTGCGGCCTGATAGATAGAGCAAGCCGGCGTTCGCCCGAATGGTAAGGCCATCGCAAACCATGTCTTTAGAGAGACTGCGGGTTCGACTCCCGTCGCCGGTAGGCCGCCTTCCAGAAGCGGCCTTTTTCATGTGAGAATTTTCAAACTGAGACACTTCTCTATTCGGCGTGTTGAGGTCAATCACTATCGAGCTTTTGCGTGTCTCCGGCGTTTTGACGTCTTTCGCAGGGCCTTGCTTCTCTTCGGGA